>CAZYSW010000082.1:2708-15737 GCA_964650105.1 uncultured Nannocystaceae bacterium | reverse complement strand
ACCTCGCCTCGCAAAGCGTCCTGATCAAGAACGTCTCGTCGGTCCCAGGGCTCGAGCGGTGCATCCGCGTCAGCGTGGGCACCCGCGAGGATCTCGATCGTCTGGCCGCCGGCCTCGTCGGGTGGTCGAGCCAGGGGTGACGCACGCCGTCGGTCGTCGTTGAGGGGCGTTCCACCCCACGAACATGTTGAGCGCCACGACGTGGTTCATGGGATCGGCGCGCGGCGCACGAGCCACACGTTGGTGTAGCCGACCTCCAGCCGAAGCCAGGTGGGCACGGCCTGCCAGCCGAGCCCCGCGAAGGTGCGGATCTGATCGACGCCACGGGGTTGTCCCCACCCGGTCTCGCTCGAGCCCAAAAACACCTCGTCCCAGACGATCAGTGAGAACCGGCGCGCCCGGTCGAAGGGGACCTGACCCCGCCACATGGCCCGAAGACGCACCTCCGCCCGCCCCTGCCCCGGACGAACGCGCTGCTCGAGGCGGGCCCTCGCCATCGCCGTCGCACCGGTCCGCGCGTCCGACGGCACCCACAGGACCTGCTGCCAGAGGCGGTGCTCGTCGGTGAACGCGAGCGACCCCCACGCGCGCGGAGGGTCCGCGCGGGTCCAGCTCGGCGTCCAACCGTATCCTCCCGTCAGGTACAAGGTGGACAGAGCGCCCACGACCGCCCCGGCCGGACGATGGCCGCCGAGGGCTCGAACGACGCGAACATCCTGAGGTGGGCGTCGGTCCAAAGCCACAACCGTGAGGCCAACGGGCCGTGGGCCGTCGACGAGAGCCACGTTGCATGGGCGTGCTCGTGATCGTCGGCGCGGGCAGGCGTGCCCACGACGAGGGCATACACCACGATGGCCGCACCGAGGACGCGTGACGAGGAACGCCTCCCGAGCACGGCCGAACGCTACGGCGCCCGGGCCTCGGAGAGCGGTGACCCCGACTACGCACCGTGGGTCGACCGACGACGCCGCGCACTCGGCACCGGGCCGCCGTGCCACGGTCGGAGCCGCGGCCGGCGACGCTCACAGGATGTCCTCGACCTCGAACGGAATGATGACGACGTCGAGCGTCTCGCCGGTCTCGGCGTCCACCAACGCGTACGTGAAGTGGACCCGCTCGTCGTCGTCGTCGACCCGCTCGAAGTACAGGAAGCCGGCGCCGATCCCTCCGGGTTCGACGACCCCTTCGGGCAGGGCCTTGGCGCGCATGTCCGGCGTCGGCAGGGGCACGCGGACCCAGTCCTCGTAGTAATAGGGGTTGTCGTAGTCGTATGCCAACGGGCCCGGACCGGGGTAGTAGCCCCAGCCGTAGTCCGTTCCGGGCATGAACGGATCGTAGACGCCCTGGTAGTCCTCGAACTCTTGCCCCACCGTCAGGTAGGCCGCGGGGACGCTGGCGCTGCCGCGCATCTCCGAGAAGCGCAGGGCCGCGTACTGGGTGCCATCGGGCGCGATGAGCCGAAAGTCGTCGTAGTCGACGGCGAGCCGGCGCCCCGTATCGTTGATGATCTCCACCCACACGGGCGTGACGTCGTCGAGGATGGTCTTGCTGCCGTCCCAGTTGTCGACTTGCGCCACGATCCGCGCCCCCATGGTCCGCGCCTGCGCGGCGTCGTCCAGCCCGGGCACGCGCTCGGCATCCTCGGCGGGCTCCAGCGGGTTTCGGGTTGCGCACGCGGCGAGACCGGCCGCCACGAGCACCGAGGAAAGCCCACGCCATCGATGCCCGGCGCCAGACGGACGGTGCGTGAACGCTGCATGAGGGGGTTTGCTCGCGCTGCTCATCGTCGGGACCTCCACTGCCCCGAGCACGGCATACGGCCGGCCGGACGCGCCGCCAGCTCCTCCGCCCCCGACCGGTCGCGCACGTCGCCGCGCTGCGGGATCCGGCTCCGGATGCGCGCCCCCCTACACGGGCAACCCGACCGAGCGCATGAGCTCGAGGGCGTTGCTGGTGCGCACCACCCCCGGGCGCAGGCGGTAGTCGAAGTGGAGCTCGCCGTCGACGATGTCGTCCGAGAAGTGCACGTTGCCCACGCGACCGCCCAGGGCATCGGCATCGGCCGCGAGGGCCAAATCGTGGGTGGTCACCAGGCCGATGGCCCCCGCATCGAGGAGCGCTCGAAGCACCGCGAACGCCCCGATCCGCCGATCGTGGGAATTGGTGCCGTGCAGGATCTCGTCGAGCAAAAACAGCAGGTTGTCGCGCGCGAGCTGCTCGATCCGACGCAGGCGCTGGATCTCGGCGTAGAAATGCGACGTCCCCTCGTGCAGCGAGTCGACGATCCGCAGGCTGGCCCCCACCCGCAGAAACGACACACGCAGGGACGCCGCCCGCACGGGCGCGCCGGCCAGGGCCAACACCGCGTTGAGCCCCACGGTGCGCAGGTACGTGCTCTTGCCCGACATGTTCGAGCCGCTGATTACGAGGGCCTGCAGCTCGGCGTCGAGACGAACATCGTTGCGAACGCAGCGCTCCGGCGGCAGCAGGGGGTGGCCGAGGGCGACGCCCACCATGAGCGGCCCGGTCTCGACCAGCTCGGGAAAGGGATCCTCGGGGTGCTCGTAGGCGTACGCGGACAGGGCACACAGCGCCTCGAGCTCTCCGAGCGCCCCGAACCACCGCTCGATCGCGGGACCGTTCTTGGCCCGCCAGCGCTCGATCGCCAGCCCGAAGTGCACCCCCCAAAGCAGCGCGGACACCACGATGCCGACGAGCTGTCCTCGCCGCACGTTCATCCATCCCGCTAGGCGTCCCAACCGGGCGATCTCCCGGGAGGCCGATCCCTCGTCGACGACGAGCCGACGCGCAAGCTCCGACAGCATGGGATCCTCGAACGACTCGTGTTCCAGTCGGCGCACGACCGCGGCGACGATCGCCAACTCCCGCTCCACCTCCTGCACCGCCGCCTCGATCGCACCCACGACGGGCTCGTAGCGACGGTGGACCAGGTACGTGAGCGCGAGCGTGCCGAGCAGCAAACCCGGCCCGGTCAGCCCCGCGGCCCACACCGCGGCCGCGACCACTTCGGCGATGGGGACCGTCCAGGCCAGCGCGAGCGCCCGGCGGGCTCGCGCGGCGTCCAGCGATGGCGCGCGGCGGCCCCAGGCCGTCAACGCCGCGGGGTCGACCTCGGTCTCGATCGCGTCTCCCGCCACCGCGAGGTCCTCGCGCAGATCGACCGCGTCGCGCAGCGATTCGATCGCCCTCTGCCGGGCGCGAACCGTGGTCAGCGGTGCAGGCTCAGCGATCCAGCGCGCCAACGTCGTGGCACCGACCCGCGTTCGCGTGGTGCACAAGAGCTCGAACAGCGAGCCTCGACCGAACAGGTCGAGATCCCGCGCGTAGGGGTGCTCGGGGTCGAGGTACTCGGTCCCTTGCGCCCCGGTTCCCGGCCAGGTGCCGTCGAATCGGCGCAACCCGGCCTCGAAATACGCGACGGCCCGCTCGGCCCGCTCCGCGGCACGAAACGCGCGCTCGTGCGCCACGACCAGGCCCGAGAACACGAGCGCCGGGAGGAGGAGCCACGCCGGATGCAGCCGGTCGGCCCACGCCAGCCCCAGCATGGCCAGCGCGACCAGGGCGGTCGCAAGCCGGGCATTGGAGATCACCCTCGCCCGGCGGTGCGCCTCCGCCAGCGTCGCCCGCCGCGCCTCGCACCGCGCCTGGTAGGTCCGGCGGGCGTGCGCGCGTGAGCGTGGCTCGGGGTCGGACGCACGGGGCGTCGTCTCGGACGCGCGGGTCGTCATGCGGAAGCCCGCACCGGCCGAAAGAACGTCCACAGCGCGTGGAGCAAGCCGAGGAACGTGCCGAGCCAAGCGAGCACGGCGACCCAGACGAACAGCTCGGGGATCACCGTGAGGAAGTCGAGCCCGGTGGCTCGGGAAAGGCGCAGCGTGCATACGGTGTACATGCCGAGCGGGAAGACCATGCCCCAATACTGGGGATCGTAGCGCAGCGGATAGCGCCGCACGACGTGGCGCCACACGCCGAACACCACCAGCATCGGGATCCACCACGTGGCCGTCGCCCAGAAGAACAGCGTGAACCCGACCAGGAAGGGTCGAAGCATCGACATGAAGGACCAGGCATCGGCGACCAGGACCAGAGTCGCGCCGGCCAACGAGGTGATCGCGACCGCGCCCATGTTGATCCAGTACAGCGGCGTCATCCGATCCAGCGTCAGCCCCATGAACAAGAAGCGATAAAAGATGAGCGTGATGATCGTGAGGTAGAGCATCCCCCCCACGAGGTACATGCACAGGCTGAAGAACAGGGCCACTTCCCGTTCGGACGGGGACATTTGGGGCGCGAGCAGCGTCCCCAGGATGCACACCGCCTGGGTCGCGACGATGGCGACCAGCCAGGCACCGTTGAGGCCGGTCTCCAGCGTCTGCTTCTCTTCTCGCACCGCGACCGCGGTAAAGAAGCCGTAGGTCACGACGGCCCATAGGACGATCCCCATCGCCCACAGGACACCGGGGATCGTCTCGTGGCCGGTGAGGATGTGCGTCTGCGTGCCGAGCAAACACGTGGCCGCCACCACGGTGAAGAACCCCGGGCCGCGCACCTGATCGCGGATGTCGGCGTACACACGCCCGAAGTGCCGGACGAGGCGAACGGCCAACATGGAGCCCAAGACGGCGTAGGCGACCACGTTGATGGCGAGCAACGCCCGCGCCGCGTCGGCGGACACCAGCGCGTCGAGGGCCACCGAGACGATGCCCGTGGCCATCACCAGCGCGAAGTAACCGGGAAACAGGTGCTCGATCGCCTGCGCGATGCGTGCGCCGAGACCGCGAGTCTGCGCCGATTCCATCGCGCTCTCAGAGCCGAAAGAGATGACGCAAGAGCCACATGTTGAGGCCCAGACACGCCAGGCTCACCAGGGCCGCCGGGATCGCGACCGTGGTGTCTCCACCCAGGTACGCGTTCATCGTGGCCGTCAGCAACCATAGCTGCAGCACCACCACCAGGATGACGAGCAGCAGGATGCCGTTGACGATGGTCATGCGCTGGTGCCGGACCAGCCGCGAGCGTCGGCTCATGAGGCACCGTCCTCCACACCGGTCGCGTAGACGTCCCGGTCACGAATCTCCAGGGTAATCCGGGGGAGCGGACGACGAGGCGGCCCGGCCAGCGGGCGGCCCGTCTGGAGATCGAACCATCCGTTGTGGCAAGGGCAGTGGAGCTGCCCCTGGTCGACCTTGGGGACGACCGGACACAGCAAGTGCGTGCACTGCTGGTCGTAGGCCACGAAGGTGTCCGCACCGGTACGCACCAGCAGTCGAGGGGAGCTCCCTCGAGGGTACTCGAAGGTCTTGGCGCCGCCGATGGGGAGCTCGTCGACCGCTGCGATGCGCGTGGCGGGGGGCGTGGGCTTGCGCGACTCGAGAAGGCTGTCGAGCACGATCCACGCCTGACCCGTGGCGAACGCGGCGCTGGTCAAAACCATGAACTTCACCAGATCGCGCCGAGAGACGTAGTCGTCCCGGGGCCAGTCGATCGGGAAATCACGCCGCCACCGCGGTTGCTCGGCCAGGGGCCGGCCGTCGGGCGGCACGGTCTCGTCCTCGTCTTCGTTGGGCGTCGTCTTCCCCCGCTGGATCATCGTTCACCTCGACCCGTCGTCGTGGATGTCGTCGGAAAAGGCATCTTCGAGCATGTCGTGCCCGATCGTCGGTTCGTAGATGGCGGCCGTGACGTCGACCACTTCCTCGGCGGCGTCGAGGGGCACCATCACGTTGACCTTGGTTCGAATGGTCTGCCCGCCGAACACGAAGGTGTTGACGGGACGCGCGTTCGGGCGCAGTCGGGCCATCTCCTCGCGCGTCCCGAACGCGAGCGCCTGGCTGGGACACACCGAGGCGCACCACGGTTTGAGCCCCACCGAGGTTCGGTCGTAACACATGTCGCACTTCATCATCAGGTGCATCTCGGTGTTCATCTTCGGAACGCCGAACGGACAGGCGAGCACGCAGTTGTTGCACGCGATGCACCGAGGCTTGCGCGCGGTCTGGACCACGCCGTCCTGCGTCCGCTTGATCGCGTCGGCCGGGCACACCTCGGCGCAGGTCGGCGATCTGCAGTGCATGCACACCACGGGTACCGTCTGCGGCGAGCGCCGTCGATCGATGACATCGAGCTGGATCATCGACTGGCCCTTGTGCGTGTCGCATTCGGTGCAGGCCTGGACGCAGGCCTGGCACCCGATGCAGCGCGCCGGATCGACGAAGAATTCCAGGGGCTCGGGAACGGGCATGGGTCAGTCGAGTCTCTCGGGCTTCACTGTTGGGGCTCGAGCAAGCCGGCGTACTCCGGGGCGGACTCCGCCTTGCGTACACGCACCGCACAGACCTTGTACTCGGGAATCTTGGAGATCGGATCTTGCGCGGAGATGGTGAGCTGGTTGGCGCTCTTGCGGCCGCCCCAGTGGTAGGGGATGAACACCGTGTCGGGGCGAATGGTGGTCACGACCGCGGCGCGGAGCGTGCAGGAACCCCGGCGGCTCTCCGCCACCGTCCAATCCCCGTCGCGGACCCCCAGCCGCTCGGCGAGCCTGGGGTGCATCTCGATGCGCGGCTCGGGGTGGTGATCCACCAGCGGCCCGATGCGCCTGGTCTGATTGCCGGACAGAAAGTGGCTCACTACGCGCCCCGTGGTCAAAATGAGGGGGTACTCGTCGTCGACGTCCTCGGTGGGTCCGACGTAGGGCGTGACGTTGAACCGTGCCTTTCCGTCGGGGAAGTAGAAGGGTCCCGCACCGCGGGCCACGGGGTTCCACGATCCGGGCTCGAACAAGCGCGGCGTCCCCTGGGGGCCCGGCGGGGGTACGCCGGGGGGAACCTCGGCGGGACAGGGCCAGAACACCCCGGAGTTCTCCTCCACGCGCTCGTAGGTGATGCCCGAGTAGTCGATGATCCCGCCCTTGCTCGCCTCGCGCAGCTCGTCGAAGATCTCGCGCGGGCTGCCGAAGGTGAAGCCGCGCTCGCGCCCCAACGCCTTGGCGATGTCCTGGATGATCTGCCAGTCCGGCCGCGCCTCCCCCGGACAATCGACCGCTCGCCGAATCCGAATGACGCGCCCCTCGAGCTGAGTGACCGTGCCCTCGTCCTCTTCTTGCAGCGAGCCGGGCAGCACCACGTGCGCGTACCGAGCCGTCTCGCTCATGAAGAAGTCGATTGCCACGTAGAAGTCCAGCTTCTGCAGTGCCTGGCGCACGAAGTTGTTGTCGGGCAGCGAGACCAGCGGATTGAAGCAGATACTCAAGAGCCCCTTGATCTCTCCGCTGTCGATCTTGCGAATGATCTCGTACGCATCGACGCCCGGGGGGGGAAGATCCTCCGGCTCGATCCCCCAGACTCGCGCAATCTCGGCGCGGTGGGTGGGGTCGGCGAGGTCGCGACCGCCGGGGAGTTGGTCGCACTTTTGCCCGTGCTCCCGTCCACCCTGACCGTTGCCCTGCCCGGTGATCGTCCCGTAGCCGCAATTCGGTCGCCCGATTCGCCCCGAGGCGAGCACGATGTTGATGGCGGACAGCACGTTCTTCACCCCGTTGCTGTGGTGCTCGAGGCCACGCGCGTGCATCAGAAAGCTGGTCTTCGCCGTCCCCCACAGCTCCGCCGCCTGATGAACGAGCTTTTCGGCGATCCCCGTCACCTCGGCGGTCCGGCGCGGCGTCCACTGCCGAACCTCCTCGGCCACCGCCTCGAAACCGACGGTGTGCTCGGCGATGAAGTCCCGGTCGAGCCAATCGTGCTCGATCATCAGGTGCAAGATCCCGTTGAAGAGGGCCGTATCGCGCCCGGGTTTGACCGGGAGAAACACGTCACAGGTACGGGCGATGGGGGTGATCCGCGGATCGACCACGATGACCTTCGCCCCCTGCTCTCTAGCCTGCCACACGTAGTTGGTGGTGATCGGAGCACACTCGGCGACGTTGGCCCCGGCGATGAGCACGACCTCGGCGCCCAGAATGTCCACCCAAGGGTTGGCCGCTCGATCGACACCGAACGCCTTCTTGTTGGCCGCCGCAGCGCTCACCATGCACAATCGACCGTTGTAGTCGATGTTGCTGGTACGCAGCGCCATGTGGGCGAACTTGCCCATCAGGTAGGTCTTCTCGGTGGTCAGGCTGGCCCCCGACAGGATGGCGAACGCGTGGTTTCCGTGCTCGGACTGAATGGCCTGGATGCGCTCGGCCACCCGGGTGATCGCGTCGCCGTATGCGAGGGGCCGAAATCCGCCGCGGTCGCTGGTGCTCCTTTCGTAGGCACTCAGCAGGCGATCGGGATGCGACTGCTGCAGGTAGCGCTTGATCCCCTTGGGACACATCATGCCGCGATTGAAGGGAAACTCGTACCAGGGCTCGACCCCGATCACGACGTTGTCCTTGACCTCGAGCTGGACCCCGCACTGCTGTCCACAAAAACAGCAGTGCGTTTTCACCACCTTGTCGGGCTTCGCCCCCGTGTCGAGCCGCACGTCGCGAGCGTAGGCACGGGAAGGACCGAACTCGGCGATGGCCTCGAGCTGGAGCGGCGGCGTGGGAAGGCTCGAACGATCGGTCATGGGTCACGGATGAAAGTTTTCGGCGTCCTCGACCCCCAGCGGGCCCTCGTCCTTGCCGGGGTTGGCGTGTTTCGGCATCGGAAGGGGAGTCTCCGAGCCCAGCGATCGGCCGCCACGGCGGCCCTTCCACAGCACGCTCTGGGCCAGGGCGAAGGACGCGCGGCGACAGGGCGGACAGATCCACTGGTAGTGCTCGACCTCGCCGTCGGCCACCTCGTAGCGAAACCCGAGGCTGCGTTGCACCGCGATGAGATCTTCGACGTGCATCCGGGAGGTGAAAGGATGCCCGCAACGGCGACAGGGTGCTCGTTCCTCGGCCGCCCCGACGCTCTTGTAGAACCCGACGCCGAGCTGGGCGGGGCGCTGGAAGATGTGGAAGAACTTTCCGAACGGCAGCCACAAGAAGGTGCCGATCACGGTGATGGCGTGCAAGATGGCGATGAAACCGTAGGCGTAGCCGCGCATCCAGGTGTAGCTCGCCGTGAGCATCAGCCCCGTCAGGCTGACGGCGAACAGCAAGATGAGCGGCATGAAATCCTCGGCGAGGCGCTGCACCGCGCCGGCCCCCTCCTCGGCCAGGCGTCGACGCACCGCCAGGATCACACCACCGATCACGAAGAACGACGACCACACCAGACCGTGGAACAACAGGAACGCCACGACCGAATCGTGGGGGAACGAGAAGGCCGGAAATCCGAACACGACCGCCTCGTACAGCGCGAGGTCCCCGTCGACCGGACGGAAGTACAGCCAACCGAACACCAGCGGGAACGTGATGGCCACCGCCAGGATGCACCCCCACATGATGAGCAGGTGGGCCAGCCCGCGCGTCGCTCCGCGACGAAAGATGAAGCGATTGGCAAGCACGTCCGCGCCGAATCGGTGCAGGCCCGACAGCAGGTTCCGAATGCGAAGCCCGCGGCGAACGAAGGTCTGCCAACCGCGGCGCCAGTACATCCTGGTGGGCGGCCGCTCCAACCACATGGCATAGCGGTAGGTCAAACCGAACGTGGCGAACAGCACCGAGAACGTATAGGCGACCAGAGCGGCATCGAAATGCGCGAGGTTGCGCGAACCGACGATGATCAGTGCGGCGAGCACCGCAGTGGTGAGCAGGCCCCACCTCGTTGCTCGAGTGACTGCTCGCGTCATGCGGGGCCGCCACGGTAACACGGAACGCCGTCAAGGCCGCCGTCCCTTGGAACAGTCGTCGCGCTCGGCAGCGCGTGGGTCTCGTCCCGCCGCCCATGGCCCACGAGAAACGGCGAGCCGCTCGTAAACGCCGTCATCGGGGTTCCTCCGGGACCGTGCGGGTGTGCGTCTGGTCGGACGATTCCCCCGCAGCCATTGCGCGGGCGGTGGAGTGCACGTTCGCCCATCCTGAGAGTGCGGCCCAATCCGGGTCGGCGTGCGCCCGCAGGGGACGGCGTCGGGGTTGCGCCGCCGGGTAGAGCAACGAGGAGGACCGCCATGACCAGCTCGGCAGGCTCGAACGTCCCGCACCCGCGCCGGGTGCTGATCGCCGGGGGCGGTGTCGCCGGCCTGGAGACCATGCTCGCCCTGCACAACCTCGCGGGGGCGCGCGTGGAGGTCGAGGTGCTCGCGCCCGATCACATGTTTCACTATCGGCCGCTCGACGTCGCGTGCCCGTTCGGCCTGGGGAGCGTGCGGCAGATCCCCGTGTCGGACCTCGTGACCTCGGCCGGCGCGATCCATCGCCGGGGGCGCTTGATTGCCGTCGACGCCGACGCGAAGCAGGTCGAGACGGCGGCCGGAGAGCGCATCCCCTACGACGCCCTGGTGGTCGCGACCGGCGCGCGGGCTTTGGAGGCCGTCCCCGGTGCGCTCACCTTTCGAGGGCGACCCGACCTACCCGCCTTCAAGGAGCTGCTCGCGAAGCTGGGCAAGGAGACCACCACCTTGGCGTTCGCCCTTCCACCGCGAGCCACATGGGCACTCCCGTTGTACGAGCTCGCCTTCTTGACCGCCGGCGAGTTGGGCTCACGCACCGGGGGCCGGCACACGGATCTGGTGATCGTCACCCACGAGGCGGCACCGCTCGAGATGTTCGGGCCCCAGGTCTCCGACGCCGTTCGCCTGTTGCTCGACCGCGAGGGAATTGCTCTTTGGCTCGCCGCCGAAGCCATCGAACACCGCGACGGGCACCTCCACCTCGCCGACGGAGCGCTACCCGCCGACCGCGTCGTCGCCATGCCCCGCCTGGAAGGCCCCGCCATCGAGGGACTGCCCCGCGACGAGCACGGATTTCTGCCCACCGACGCCTTCGGACGGGTGCCCGGTGTCCCCGACGTGTACGCGGCCGGAGACGTGACGACCCATCCGATCAAGCAAGGCGGGCTCGCCAGTCAACAAGCCGACGCGGTGGCGTCGGTCCTCGCCCACTGGGCCGGCGCCCGCGTGGTCCCCAGGCCTTTCCGTCCCATCCTCCGCGGGCAGCTCCTCACCGTGGGCGCCACGCGATTCCTCGAGGTCGATCTGGGCGACCCCCGGCACGTCTCTCGCATCGGTTTTCATCCCCCCGCCTGGCCGACGGGGAAGATCGCCTCGGAACACCTCACCCCCTTCCTCGCCGAACACGGCATCGGCGATCCCATCGGCTATCACCCTCCACCCCCTCGCTAGCCGGGTCCCGGAACGTCCCGCGAGGCGACGATACCATCCGCGGCGACATCGGCTGCGTCGCACGTGCCCGATGGTCCTCGGGTGTCGCACCTTGCCAGCGCCGCCATCGACGGAGTGCTCACCCCACGCGGCGTCTCCGATCCCCTGCGGGCGCCCGCTCGCCGCGACCGTTCGAGGACGACGTCCCCGAACGGTCGGGGGAAGCGTCCAGGCTCAGAGGAAGTCCAGCGCCGCGCGGACGAAGGTGTCGCGGGCGGTCGTCCAGATCGATTCGTGACCGGCGCCGGGGAGCACCAGGAGGCTGGCCTCGGGAATGGCGTGGAACTGCTCCACGAAGATGTCGACGGGGTACAGGGGATCGCGGTCTCCCGCCACGATCAACGTCTTCGCAGTGATGGTGGCCAAAAGCGGCGGGGTGAAGCACATGTCGTCGTGGCTGTCGGCAAAGCCGCGCGCCGCGGCCCACAGCGCGCGGATCTGGTCGTCGCCATGGTGATGTGCCGCTCGCATGACTCGCCACTCGTCCTCGCTGCGCCCCTCTTCGTCATCGTTCGCATGATGGCCCGGGCCGGCACGGGGAAGTAGCTGGGTGCACCGAACAGCACCATGGCCTCGACGCGTTGCGGCTCTCGGGTCGATACGTGCAACAGCGTGTTCCCGCCGGCGCTCGTGCCGAGCGCCTTGCAGCGCGACATCCCGAGCCGGTCGAGAAGCTCGATGACGTCGAGCCCACACTGCCGATGCGTGAATCGACCCGACCCGGTCGACCGACCGTGCCCACGCAGGTCGGGCATGATCAGCGTGTAGCGGCGCGCCAGATCGTCCAGATCGAACATGTGCACCCAGTCGGCGCCCGATCCGGTGAACCCGTGCAGGAGGAGCAGCGGCTCTCCCGTACCGCGTATGCGCACGTGCATCTGGATGTCGGAAACTGCGATCGTGGTCTCGGTCTGTCGAAGGGCGTTCATCGTCTTGCCTCCTTTTCGACCCTTCTCCTAGGCATCCGAAAAAGTTCTCGTCCATAAACTCGTACGCCCGAGGTGGAGGTGAACGGTGGATCGACGGTGCGCGCGACGAGCCGTGCCCTCGAACGCCGAGGCGTCGCTACGTGATCGCCCGGTCGCTCACGCGTCGGCGGCGGGCCCGAGCGCCTTGCAGATCGACCGCACCAGCTCGACGCCCGCCACCATCGTGCACACCGAAACGGGTGCCCAAAACACCAGGTAATACATCGCGATGTCGCGCTCGAACGGCACGGAGGCCGAGGCGAAGCCGGCGAAGGTGAGCACCAGCAGACCGAAACCGGAGACCACCAGACCCAGTGCACCGATCACCTTGCCGCGGACGGTGAGCGCCGTGCAGGTCGCAATGGCCACACCCAAGGCGACGGCCGGGCCCACCAGGCTCGGGATCCTTCCGGGCTGAACCCAGGCGTACACGAGCAGCATCGGCACCGCGACGAACGCCGACACGATCGCGGCGCGCAGCCACCCGACCAGCGGCGAGCGCATGCGCCACAGCGCGTCGTGCTCGGTATCCCAATCCTCGGCGGCGACGCGATCGCCCGCCAGGTTCCAGACCACCAGCGCGCATCCGGTCGCGTACGCGGTGTGCAGCCACTGGCCGTGCTCCGAGGCGGTCCCCACGACGGCATTGACGAACGCCGAGCCGAACCCGGCGAACGCCAACCCCATCGTGAGCCACCGACCCCAACGGCGTCGACCGGCCAGCCCACCGAGACCGAGCGCCGCCAGGCCCAACGACACCCACAAAAGCCGCGGGTCCGTCCATGCCTCGACGTGGACGCGCAGGCCC
>CAZYSW010000082.1:0-2698 GCA_964650105.1 uncultured Nannocystaceae bacterium | reverse complement strand
GCCCCCGAGACGCAACAAGAGCATCCCGGCATACACGCCGACGAGACCCGTCGCCAGGCCCCGACGGACCCCCGGCTGGTCGCGCACCGTGGCACACCACGTGCCGACCGCCGCGCCGCCGAGCAGCACGGTCGAGGCGATCACCTCGGGCGCCGACCACCCCGACCACCCCTCGAGTCGAAGAAAGCCCGACACCGCGCCGAGCACGATGAACGACGGCACCAGGGCCGCGGGTGCGAGACGGGGGATGAACGAGGATCGACGTTCGTGGCGTGCGGACATCGACCCCAGCCTAACGAACGGTGATGCTCGTGGGCGTCGTCGGATGCCGAACCCCCGTAGGGCGGCGAGATCCTCGACGTGGCTCCAGCCGCGAAACGACGGAGTCACGCGCGCGCGAGGGCGGCCCGTCAACCTGGCAGCGCCTGCACACCTGCCTCGGTCGAGCCAGGTCCGGCCGCCTGTGCGAGCGCGGGCACGACCTCACCCGATTGCACCTCGATGGCGAACGCCTTGCCGTCGAACGCGATGGTGACCCGCTCGTAAGGGACCGCGTGCGAAGGGGTCGCGCCGGCATGCCGGACCGTCAGCGGGGGCATGCCGCTGGGGGGTGCCTGCACGGCGTACAACCCGGTGTCCGCGGCCGTGATGGCGTCTCCGGCGACGGCGGCCGCCTCGGGCCCCTCACCGGCGAGCACCAGCGACGAGGCGAGGTCTTCCCATACGACGATGGTCCAGGTCGTCGCCCCCTCGAACAGCCCGAGCCGACGGAGCTCTCGCTGCAACGCCTCCGACGAGACCTCGCTGCCCGGCCGGCGGTGGAGCAAGGCGAGGTACGCCGCGGCATGCAAGCGCGCGAACCGGCGTGGATCGTCGGGTCCGGGTCGCCCCTCCCCCGAGGCGATCCGACGCAGGATGCGGAGCGCCTCGTCGGTCCGTCCGGCCCCGGCCGCAGCCCGGGCCAGGCGAATGGACGCCAACGCGTCGCCGGAGGTCAGCGCCTCGAGATCCTGGTACTGCCGGTACGCCGCGTCGTACCAGGCGTGGCGCAAGAAGATGTCACCGAGCAGCCGCCGGCTGTCGGGATTGTCGGGGTCGAACTCGACGATCTCCGAGAACACCCGCTTGGCCCCGTCGGCGTCGCCCTGCAACACCAGTGCCTCACCGAGGGCCTGGGCGAGATCGGGGGTCATGTAGCCCTGTTCGCGGAGCTTGCGGCCGCGCGCCACCGCTTCGGGCAGCCGCCCGGCCGCGACCAGCAGGTCGAGCAACCGTCGCTCGCCGGCGGGATCCCCCGGGGCGCGCGCCAGCTCCATGTGCAGCACCTCGAGCTTGGCCTCCACGCTCGTGGCGAGCGCGAGCTCGCGATCGACCGCCTCCCAGTCCACGAGCTCGGAGTACAGGGCGTTCTGTACGGCCGCGACCAGCGACGGATCGACGACGCGCCGCAAGAGCGCGCGGGCCAGGTACCCCGTCGCATCGGGATCGGCCGAGAAGTGAGCGAGCAGGAGTCCGATGTCGTGCTCGGTCTCGGCACGCTGCTGTAGGAGGTGCAAGAACGTGCGCTCGTCCTTCCAGTTCTGCAGCTCGCAGCTCGCCGCGGATGCCTCGTACACCCGCAAGGCGTCCTCCATCGACGCGGTGGTCCGCAGCCGCTTGGTCCACAGAATCCTGCGATGGCCGAGCCCGCGCGCCGAAGCATCGCTGCAGGGTGCGGCCTGTGCCCGAGCCACCGACGAGACCAGCCGGCGCCGGGCCGGACGCCCGTTCACCGTTCGCTCGGCCTCCTCGGCGTGTTTCTCGTCGTCAGCGCCGCCCGCGGGCGTGCTCGCCCTGCCTCCCGTCGGTCGCTCGCCCCTACGGGCCGCTTGCCGTACGGCCACGGCACCACCGTCGCGGAGCTTGTCGGCCTCGATCCCCGCCACCGGCGCCGTCATCGGCTCGGCCTCCGACGGCGGCAGGTCGTCAACCGTGTTTTCGCCACCGGCTCCCGCCGGCGCCGTCGGGCCGACCACGGAGACGCTCGCGTCCTCCCGCTGGACGTCGACGTTGCCCGCCTCCTTGAAGGCCGCGCTCTGCTCCGCCGCTTCGGCCGCGGGCGGCGGTGGTGGTGGAGAAGCCGACGGCGCGCCGGCCGTCTTCGCCTCGCATCCCAGCGGGGCACTCGCGATGCCCACCAGGATGTCGCCCACGCTGCGATGTCCCGGGCGTGGGCCGAACCGCACGTCGAGGTCGTCGGCGACGATGCGCGTGGCGTGGCCGGCATCGGCCGTCAGCCGCACACCCCCCAGCGGACGATGTCGTCGCTGGATGTTCATCTGCGCGTAGGCGTTCTCGCTGTCGAGCGCCAGAAACGAAGTGTACGGTGTCATGAGGCCGTACTCCAGCCCCAGCGAGAGGATCTTGCCGCGCACCGCCTCGGGCCCTCGGCTGTCGCCGAGCAAACGCTCCACGTACGCGCCCGCCCAAAGCCGCGGGACGATCTGCGCCGCGAGCCCGGACTCTCGCACCAACGGGTGCTCCATCACGAAGGTCTCTCCACCGAGCCTGCCGGAGATCTCGATTCGTTCGGGGAGATCGTGGTGGGTACGCGCCAGCACCACGAGCTCCTGACCGCGCGACAACTTGCCATCGGAGCTCGCGAACACGTCGTCGAGACCTTCACCGAGATCGAGCACCAGATCGGTGATGGTGGGGG
>CAZYSW010000081.1:8369-15952 GCA_964650105.1 uncultured Nannocystaceae bacterium | reverse complement strand
CTGTTCATTCAGCAATATCTCGACGTTCCGGTCGAGGAGGCGATCGCGGCACAGGCCGGGGTGCCGGTCAGTCGGGCGCAAGTGGTCGAAGCAGGCAACCTCGCTGCAGTAAGCCCAGGCGCGGCTCGCGACATGATCGCGCACCTGTCTGTGGTCCTGCATGGCATGCAGCTTGGCTGGGTGGTGCTGACCTGCACCCGGACGCTCGCTCGGCCGGCGGCGTCCTTGGTGGCGAACGCCTCCAGGCTGCCCCGCCCGAGCTTTTGCCCCTCGCCGGGCGCGCCCAGCGGGAAGTCGAACAGGATGAAGCCGGCCTCTTCGTCGCGATCGACCAGCACGAAGCCACGGTCGACGCGCAGATACCGGATCGCGGTGGGCCAGACGTGCTCGAGCGGGTAGGGGAGCACGCGGGCCTGGCTCAGGCGGCCCGACAGCGCGGCCTCCAACGGCGCGACCGAGCGAGACACGGCCGAGCGCCCCGAAGCCAGGGTTTCGCTCGAGGCCGCACTCGCGGCCGCCACGGCGAGGGCGGCTGCCGCCACGCCGAGCCACGAGGCACCCCGCCGGCGCAACCCGCGAAACCCACCTCTCGTCCTGCCGGGATCCATGGTCCGACGCTAAACGAGGGGTTTTGCGGACCGAAAATTTCGGGCATTCTCTCCGCTGGAGTGCGAAGGGCGGCGCTCGTGCGCCGCAAGCCGATCCGCGTTCGCTTCGTGGTCGGCGAATCGATGTCGGCCAGACCACGCTCGGGGCGACGCGCGTCCAACCCCCGGTGTACGGTTGCAAGGGAACCTTCCCTGGTCACATCCGTGCCACAGGACACTGGAGAAGCATTCGATGGCAAACTCGGAGAATTCAGCCCTCGTCGCGCTTTCTGAGCTCAAGAACCTGGAGGCCAATCGCGTCGCCGAGGAGGAGCGCCGTCGACGAGAGCAGGAGGAGGCGGAACGCCGAGCGCGTGAGGAGGCCGAGCGCCGGGCCCGTGAGGAGGCCGAGCGCCGGGCCCGTGAGGAGGCCGAGCGGCTCGCCCGCGAGCAGGCCGAGCGCGAGGCTCGGGAGCGCGAGGAGAGGATTCGCATCCAGGAGGCCGAGGCCAAGGCTCGCGCCGAGCAGGAGGCCCGCCTCCGCGAGGAGCAGATGCGCATCGATGCCCAGATGCGCATGGCGGAGAAGAAGGCCAAGCCCAAGTGGCCGCTGGTCGTCGTCCCCGTCCTGGTCCTCGGGCTCGGCTTCGCCGGCTACATCGCCTACGACACGCAGCAGCAGAAGAAGGCGGAGCAGGAGCGTGCCGAGGCCGAGCGCGCGCGCCTGGAGGCCGAGAAGGCGGAGCAAGCCAAGGCTCTGGCCGCCATCGCCGAGAAGCTCGAGAAGCTCGAGAAGGAGCAGCGGGCGCTCGAGAAGGAGCGCGCGGCGCTCGATGCTCGTCTCGCTGCGGCCGAGACCGAGGCCGAGAAGGCCAAGATCCTCGCCGAGAAGCAGGCCGTCGAAGACAAGCTGGCCGAGAACGCCGCGGCACAGAAGAAGACCGGCAAGAAGTCCGGCACGAGCAAGCCGAAGAGCGAAAAGTCCTCGGACGAGGTCGAGGCGACCCCGGCCGTCAAGGGCCGCAAGGAGAAGATCGAGCTCGGCGGCGATCCCAACGATCCGCTCAGCGGTCTTTGATCGTCGCTCGGGTGCTCTCCCGATCCGCATCCGCCCCGCCCGCCGATCGACGCCGCCCGCGGGGCGGCGCCGTTTTCGGAGGGGAAAGCCGCCTTCGATGCGAATCGGACCGGCGCGCCCGCAGAGCCCTGGGTGGGGACGCGGTCCCGGGAAAGCGCCGCGGATCGTCTGCGTTTCGGGCCCCGTCCGCGGCCTGCTCGCGGTCGCCGGGTGGGCGAGCGCGCCACGATCCGGCTTGCCGAGGCGTCGGCGAGTGTGATAATCGACGCGCCCTCGGCCTGGTAGCCAAGTGGTAAGGCAGAGCTCTGCAAAAGCTCTATTCGCCGGTTCGATTCCGGCCCAGGCCTCCACCCCGAGCGCGATCGAGCGCTACCGCAGCGAGGACTTGGCCGCGCTCGTCGGCAGCGCCGGCCTGGCGTGCCGCGGGAGATCGTTCCACTCGAGATACGACTGGGCCATGTCGTACTCGAAAAAGCCCATCATCTCGGTGCCGAGAACCTTGCGCAGGAGCTTCTTGGCGCCCTCGAGATCCCCCGACCTCCAGCGCTCCAGCCCCTCGTAGAAGTAGGCCTCGGCGCGCTCACCTCGACCCGCCGCCGAGGCGAGGAGCTGGTCGAAATCGATCTCTCCGCGCGCGTGCTCGGCCAGCGACTTGCCCCACCGATCGTCGCTGTAGTCGGCCAGATACGCCGAGGCCTCCGCGTCCGGCGGTAGCCCCTGACGCAACGCGAGCTCGTTGAGCCACAGGCAGAAATAGAGCTTCAGCGAGCGGGGCAGTGCGTTTCGTGCCATCGCCCGACGGAAGATGTCGCGGGCCTGGTCGTAGTAACCGTGGGAAACCACGTAACGAAGCGGATCGGCGTAGCTCTGCACGCTGTCGGGCGCGAGCGTGATGGCCTTTCGGAAGTCTTCCATGGCCAGGGCGACGTCGCCGAGCAGAAAAAGGAGTTTGCCCCGGTCCACGTGTCGCCGCGCGCGTTCTTCCGCGTCGCGGGCCGGGCGGCTCAACAGGTCGTTGGTGTGTTCGAGCGCCGCCCGGATGTGTCGCGTCGAGCGGGCGGTATCGCCTTGCCGCAACGCGATCTCCCCGAGCTGTTGCAGGGCGCGCGCCTCCCAACGAAGCTTGGCGACCTCGCTGTCGAACGCGAGGCGGGCCAGGTTCTCGTAGCGTTCCTCGGCGCGATCGAGCTGCGAGCGTTTGAGCGCGATCGTACCGAGCAGGTCGATGGAGTCGGGCACGGGCTCGATCCCGAGACTTCGCTCCAGCAGGGTCTCGGCACGACTCACCTCGCCGGCGTGATACAGCCCCTCGGCGACGGTGTAGAGCGCCTCGGGCAGGCCTGGCGAGAGCGGACGGTCGGACCACAGCTTGGCGGCGCGGCGATGCAGGCTCTCGATCTCGGGGAGGTAGTCCACGGCCGTCAGCGGGTCTCGGTCGACCAGGTCCCGAAGGTGCTGGTGCTCCAGCTGGGCGAGCGCTTTCCAGGCGTCGAAGATGTCTTCTTTGAGGGCGATGGTTCGTCGAAGGTGATGGATCGACGCGGCCGTGAGCCCCGAGCTGTCGAGAAAGCGTGCCCGGAGCAGGTGCGCGTACGCGTCCTTGGGATGACGCCGCACGGCGGCGCGCGACAGGTTGTCGACGATGCCCCACCCCTGGATCACGTAGGGCTGGGACGGATCGGCATCCGGTTCGGGGACGAACTGCTCGGCCAGCGCGAGGAGGGGCAGCGCACTGCGCCGGGGCTTCATGGCGTCGACCATGATGTCCCGCAGCTTGGCGGCGGGGGGATCGAGCTCGACGCGGCCCATGGCCTCCAGGGCGCCCTCGGGATCGTCGGCGCGAAGATAGACGCGCATGAGCAGATACCCGGTGATCTCCATGCGTCGTAGCGCGGCGGTCCCGAGCGCCCGGCCGCGGCCACCGCCGTTTCGCGCGGCCTCGTAGCGCGCGACGTACAGGTCGGCGAGCCGTTTGGTGACGAACGGCGACGGAAAGACGGCCGCGACTTGCTCGAGCGAGCGCTCGAGCTCCTCGTGTCGCAACAGGGGCTCGGTCGCGTACGGCCCGTTGCCGACCACCCAGGCCTCCAGCGTCTCCCAGTTCTCGACCGCCTCGTTGCGCGCCTTGGGGTCGCCGAAGCGTTGCTCGACCGCCAACGCCAGCAGCGATGGATCCTCGGCGCCACGTCGGGCGGCCACCCGATAGATCGCGTGCGCGCGACGGGCGAGCTCCGGATGGGGAGGGGCGACCCGCAGCTCGGTGGGGCTGAACAACGCCGTGGCGTACTGCAGCGCGCTGAGGGCCTCGGCCTCGTCCGTGGCGTCCAGCGCCTGGTCGATGTAGCCCAACAAGAAGGCCATCAGGGCCCGCCGATAGGCGTCGCGAGCCGGGTGGTCGTCGTCGATCAGCACGAACTCGTTGAAGACGTGCTCGAAATCGTCGAGGCCTTCGACGGTTCTCGGCGGCGCAATGTCGGGCGTCTCGAGGCCTGCAGCGCGTCGGTGCGCACATCCCGTGGCCGGCAGGCCCACGAGGGGCAGGGCGAGGAGCACGGCGGCCGGGTGCAATTTCACCGACGACAGTGTACCAGCCGCGGCCTGGACGACCAGCGACGCGGCGCACTCCACGTCGGTTCCGCGGTGGGCTTCGCAGCCCTCGAAGACCGGCGTCGGGGTGCATGCCCGCGCAGGCCCCCGAGGGTCCACCGGCCCGAGCGCGGATCCCCGGTGTCACCCTCAATCCAGAACCGCCGGGGTTTCGCCCCAGCTCACGCCGAACGAAAACGTGTGCACGAGACCGAAGTAGCGCCCGGCGTTGGTCGGTCGTGCTCGCCCCTCGAGCACGGCCGGAGCACCGGGCGCGTTGAGATCCCCGCCCGACTGCTCGAACGTGGTCGCGTCCTGAGGTCTGAACCGCGCTTTTGCAGGCGTGACGTCCCGAGGGAGCGCGACGTCCAGGCCATAGGCGGGGCGCAAGATGAAACCGGTCTGCCGGATCCTGAATTGGGCACCCAGCGTCATCCCGAGCTTCCAGCCCTCTCCGTAGGCGGCCGTCTGCGCACCGCGTCGTACCGACGGCGAGCTCATGTGCCCCGCGAACAGCACGCGGATGTGCGAGCGCACGCCGTACGACCCCTGGGCGTCGATCCCGTAGACGTCCTGCAGCCCGCGATGGCGATCGAACTCCGGGAGGACGAAGCGCTGACGATCGAGGCCCACCAAGCGCAGCTTCTGTGAGCGCTCGTTCGGACAATCGGCCGCCGTGGCCCCGCCGGGGCACAGGTCGATCCAGTAGAAGTTCGTGTCCAGGCGCCACAGACGGCTGCGGCCGAGGACGAACGAGCCGCCGAGGGCGACCTCCTGCGGGATGCGCTGGCGTAAGGTGGCGTTGACCGGCTCGGCGACGGCGCAGCCGGGGACGATGTCCTCGCTTTCGAGCACGCTGGCCTCGGGCCGACACACCAGCCCCACGCCGCCGAGCACGACGTCGCCCCCACGACGCAACGGAAAGGTGCGGTAGCGGGCACCGAGGGTGATCGTCTCGTTGCGGAGCTCGACGGCCACCCCGAAGGTGAGCGCCGCGTCGAACCCCGGCGGTCCCTCGTCACCGGGCAACCACTTCGTCCAGCCCTTGAAGCCCACTCGTTCCGCGCACTGGGGGCTCTCCTTGTCGGTGCAGCGCACCGTGTCGACGTCGTCGGGTGCGGGGGTCAGCTCGGTGTCGTTGTCGAACGCGAATCGCTCTCGAATTCTCGGGAAGTGGACCCCGGCGCCCAGCTGCACGTTGCCGAGGTTCCAGGCCAGAGCGATGGTCAGATCCTGACGCAGGCTCACGGCCCCGCCGTTGGGCGGGCAATCGTCCTCGCCGAGCAGGACGCATCCGGGGTCGGGATCGGGGGCGAGGTGGAACCGAAGCGGAGGTTTGCTGGCGACGCGGAACTGGCTCGACAGGTCGTAAAGGCCGACGCCGATCGCGAGCGGATCGAAGTAGAACGAGCCGCCCACGAAGTAGCCGAGCGTCGGGTTGTTCAGCCAGACCGCGCGCTCGAGGTCCCCGCCGGGGGCGCCCGTGTCGGGCGCGATTCCGTACCGCCGCACGCGGAGCTGATCGAGCCCGCCCGAGATCGACGCGTGTGCGGCCGTGCCCCGCAGCGCGGCGAGCATCGCCGGGTTGTGGTGGAGGGCGGTGACTGCGCGAGATGCCGGACCTTGGGGCACGGCTCCGCCGAGGCGGACCGCCTGCCCGGGGGCCCCCCGAGCGGTCGACGCCAGGGCACTGGTCAGGAGGCCGGTCGCGAGGGCGAGGCCCTGAACACTCGGTCGGTTCCGCCCCGCGAACATCTGTCGCGAGCATAGCGGGGCCGGCCCCCTCGCGTTCACCGCCGATTTGCGTCGTGTTCCGTCGTTCTTGGCCGGTCGGGGTACGCCCCGTGGGGGCGATGCCCCGAAAGCGGGTCCGTCCGCCGCCGAAGGACGCTCGGGATCGACCGGGCCGCGACCGACGAGCAGCGCCCCGCGGGCGCGCTCGGACCGGCGCAGGTGAGCGCGGGTTCGGCCCCGAGGCGCTGCGCCCCGCTGACGATGTCGGGTGGCTGTTGACCCAAGCAAGCGACGTACCTACGATGCCAACCGTAGCGGCATCGGACGGCCCGAGACCGGGCGGAAGACCTCCCCGGAGATGCCGTGCGAACGCGTCACCACGGCACACGCGATGGGAAGATCGCTGCGGCAGTTCAACTGTAGGGATGACCTCTGGGCCCGCGTCGAGGCTCTGGCGGAGCGGCGCGGTATCAGCACCGACGACGTGATCCAGGCCGCGTTGGTGCAGCTTTTCTCGCGCAAGAAGCCCAGCGAGGCCCCGGCGTCACCACGAAGCGTCACGCCGGCTCCGGTCGGGCGTGCTGCGCCGGCCACTCCGGCGGCGCGTCCTTCGGCCGGCCTGCCTCGCCCCACCGGCGGCAGGCTTCCGCCGCCGGGGGGCCGCAATCACGTCCCGCAGGCCCCGGCTGAGCCCGCGACACGACCGCTGTACCTGTACTTCGAGGGGCAGGTCTACGAGGTCAATCAAGACCAGTTCGTCATCGGGCGCGGTTCGAAGTACTCCGATCTCCCGATCAAGGACGCCAACATCTCCCGCCGACACTGCGCCATCGTGCGCCGCAACGGCCAGTACTTCATCAAGGATCTCGAGAGCACCAACGGCGTCGAGTTCAACGGGCAACGGGTCGACAACCACCTCATCCAGGAGGGGACGACCTACCGCTTGTGCGATCACGAGATCCGCTTCTCGTTCATTCCCCCGGCGTGAGGAGTGGCCCTTCGTGGGTTCACCATCACCGTTGCGGCCAGGTCGGGTCGTCCGAACGGATCGCGTTCGACATGGCGGCGACACGACGCGGATCGCCGCAGCACGACGTGCCCGGATCGCGCACGACCTGCGAAGGAGCACCCGAGGTTGAATGTCGGGGTCGGTTCGCGCCCGTCGTACGGATGCTGCCCGCGGTGCGGAGGCGCTCGAGCGCCTACGTGAGCGGCTGCGCACGGCGGCTGCCGACGCCTTCGCGCAGATCTCCGACGAGGCGCTCGGTGGATCGTTGAGAGAGGCGGTCGCGGCCTGCATCGAGGCCGGCCTCGGGGATCCACAGCTTTTGGCCCTTGCGCGGGATCTCGAAACGTTCGACCGGCTCGGTCGGCACGATCGCAGCGTGGTGGTGGCTCGGGGCATGCGCATCGCGGCGTGGCTGCAGCGATCCGCACCGGGAGATCGTCCGCACCCGCGCACGCCTTCGAAGCGGCACGCACCCGCGTCGAAGCGTGTGACGCCGGCGGCAGTCGAGAAGGGGACCGCGCCGACCTCCGCCGGGCCTGCTGCGGACCGCGAGCCGGCCTCGGTGCGTGCGCTCGCGGGGGAGGCCGTG
>CAZYSW010000081.1:0-8359 GCA_964650105.1 uncultured Nannocystaceae bacterium | reverse complement strand
TCGCGGGGGTCGGGCCGGCGATCGCCCGCAAGCTCGAGGCACGAGGGATCCGCACCATCGTCGACCTGCTCTACCTGCTTCCGACCGGATATCGCGATCGACGCGTCCGCAAGCCGCTCGACGAGCTCGCCGACGGCGACGTCGCGGTCGTCGAGGGGGAGACCGGGGCACTGCGGCAAGGCTTCGCGCGCGGTCGCTTCATGGCCACGCTGCAGCTTCGTGCGGACGACGGGCGCGGCGGGGTGCGGCCCGTCGTGCTCCGGTGGTTTCATCGCATGGGGGGGCTGCAAGCGCTGGCCGGTGGACGGCGCATCGTGGCGATCGGTCCGGTGCGGGAGTACCGAGGCCAGCTCACCATGGCGCACCCCGAAGTGCATCCCGCCGGCGAGCCGGGGCCGGCGATCGGAGTCCGGTATCCGGCCGTGGAAGGGATCCCCGCCGGCACGCTGGCCCGGATCATCGGGCGCGCGGTGGATCGGATCGACGATCCGGCCACCGGCTTCGTCGATGCCTTGCCCGGCGCGATCGCGGCCGCGGAGGGCCTGCCCAGCCAGGCCGACGCCCTGCGGACCTTGCATCGGCCGCCCGACGACCTCGACCCCGCCGCGGTGGAGGCCCTCGACCGTGGGGTGTCCCCGGCGCATCGCCGGCTGGCGTTCGACGAGTTCTTCTTCGTGCAGCTCCTCCTGCTCCAGCAGCGGGCTCGGTTGAGGGCGCGGCCCAGCCGCATCACGGTGGAGCCGGACTCCAGCGACGAGGAACGTTGGCGGGCATGCCTTCCGTTCGAGCCGACCGCGGCGCAGATCCGCGTCGTCCGGGAGATCGAGCACGACCTCGGCAGCGGGGCTCCGATGCTCCGTCTGCTCCAGGGTGACGTGGGGTCGGGCAAGACCGCGGTCGCGTTCGCGGCCGCGCTCATGGTCACACGCAACGGTGGGCAGGTCGCGTTCATGGCCCCCACCGAGATCCTGGCCGAGCAGCACATGCGGACTCTCGAGCCGTGGTGTGCCGCGGCGGGGTTGCGGATCGCCATCCTCACCGGGGCGACGGGACGTGCTCGACGCAACAGCCTGCTCGCCCTCTTGCGCGCGGGGCAGCTCGACATCGTCGTCGGCACCCATGCGCTGCTCGTGGAGGACGTGGCGTTCGACGCCTTGGGGTTGTGCGTCATCGACGAGCAGCACCGCTTCGGTGTGGAACAGCGGGCGCTCTTGCGGAGCAAGGGCGCCGTGCCGCACCTCCTGGTCATGACCGCCACCCCGATCCCGCGCACCCTGGCGTTGTGCGCCTACGGAGAGCTCGAGGTCTCCGTCATCGACGAGCTCCCGCCGGGGCGCACGCCCGTCAAGACGGAGCTCTTGACCGGGAAACGCGGGCTCGAGCGTGCGCGGCGGATGGTGGCCGAGCGCGTCCGGCAAGGGCACCAGGCTTTCGTGGTGTGTCCATTGGTGGAAGCCAGCGACGCTCTGGACGTCACCGACGTCGAGGCGACCGCCGCAGCCCTGCGCGCGCTGATGCCCGAGCATCGCATCGCTCTCGTGCACGGGCGGTTGCCCAGTCGCGACAAGGATGCGGTCATGCAGGCGTTTCGTGCCCGACAGGCGGACCTCCTCGTCGCCACCACGGTCATCGAGGTCGGTGTGGACGTACCCTCGGCGACCGTGATGTTGGTCGAGCACGCCGAGCGCTTCGGCCTCGCGCAGCTCCACCAGCTCCGCGGACGCGTCGGTCGAGGAGGCGGGACCTCGTGGTGTTTGCTGCACACCGCGAGCGGCCCGAGCTCGGAGCCCGCGCGCCGGCTCGCGATCCTCACCGAGACCACCGATGGTTTCTTGGTCGCCGAGCGCGACCTGGCGCTGCGCGGTCCGGGGGAGGTGTTCGGGACGCGACAGTCGGGCGTCCCCCGACTGCGCTTCGCCGGTTTCGCGGGGGAGGGCACGCGGCTCCTCGTCGCTGCGCGCGCGGCCGCCCAGGCTCTCCTCGACCGAGATCCTCTCCTGCACCACCACCCCGAAGTCGCGGCCGAGCTCCGCCGCCGCAGCGCGGAGCGAGAGATCGTCACCCCCGATTCGGGATGACGCGCCCGTTCGTGGGGGCCGTTTCATGGCCCCCCGGATCGACCGGGTCGGCTCTGGTCGCCGGGCGGGGCTCCGGTCGGTTGCCGGTTCGGCTCACCGGATCCGAGTGAGCCGGGCGCTCGGTTGGGTGTGCTAAGAGGAGGGGGCGTGCGGATTCTCTGCCATTGCATGGTGGTCGAGGAGCGGGAGGTGGTGTCCGCCATCCGCGCGGGAGCCCGCACCGTGGAGGAGGTCGGCGAGCGTTGCGAGGCGGGGACCGGGTGCGGGAGCTGCCGGGGGGCAATCGCGGTGCTGCTGCAAGAGGAGGTCCGGCGCCGGGCGAGCCGGCCGGACCCGGCGGCGGAGGTCCTCAGAGCGCAGCTCGGGCTGTTCGCGTCGGAGGAGTGAGCGCCGATCGGCTGGCGTGACGAGCTGTCCCCGAAGGACGTTGGGACCCGACCCCTCGCGCGCTAAAACACCCCCGGATGCTGGTGCTGCAGAAGTACGGCGGATCGTCGGTCGCCGACCTCGAGCGGATCCGGGTGTGCGCGGACCGATGCTTGCAGCTCACTCGACAGGGACACCGGCTCGTCGTGGTCGTGTCGGCCATGGCAGGGGAGACCAACCGGCTCATCGCGTTGGCCAACGAGCTCGTCTCGCCCGGAGCGAGCCGCATGCCCACCAAGGGACCCTACGTCGCGGCGACCAAGCGGAACGCCGCCCACGACCGCGAGCTCGATCAGCTCGTGTGCACCGGAGAGAAGGTCAGCGCTGCCCTCTTGGCGATGGCGATCAACGACCGCGGGGGTCGGGCGATTTCGCTGGTCGGCCACCAGCTCGGCATGCAGACCGACCGCAACTTCACGCGCGCACGCATCACCCGCGTCGACGAGCAGCGGCTCGCCAAGGAGCTGGCCGAGGGACGCGTCGTGGTTTGTGCGGGCTTTCAGGGGGTCGATCCGTCGGGGGACATCACGACGCTCGGGCGGGGAGGCTCCGACACCTCCGCCGTCGCGCTCGCGGCGGCGCTGGGCGCCGACGTCTGCGAGATCCTGACCGACGTCGACGGCGTGTACACCACGGACCCGCGGATCGTGCCCCAGGCCCGAAAGATCGACCGCATCTCCTACGACGAGATGCTCGAGCTCTCGAGCCTCGGTGCCAAGGTACTGCAGATCCGCAGCGTCGCGTTCGCGAAGAAGTACGGGGTGAAGGTGCACGTGCGCTCGAGCCTCAACGACAAGGAAGGAACCTGGATCGTGCCGCCAGAACCGGAGATGGAGTCCATCGTCGTCAGCGGAGTGGCTCTCGACAACAACGAAGCCAAGGTCACGCTGGTGGGCGTGCCGGACGTGCCCGGGACCAGCGCCCGGGTGTTCGGCGTGCTGGGGCGGGCGGGCATCGTGGTCGACGTCATCATCCAGAACGCCAGCCACGCCGGACGCACCGACATCACCTTCACCGTGCCCGAGGCGGACCTCCCCCGTGCCGTGGAGCTCCTCGACGGTATCTCGTTCGGCGAGGGGCCCACGACCATCGACACCGATCCCGACATCTGCAAGATCTCCATCGTGGGGCTGGGCATGCGCAGCCACGCCGGTGTGGCGGCGCGGGCCTTCGAGATCCTCGCGGCCGAGGGGATCAACATCCAGATGGTGTCGACCTCGGAGATCAAGATGTCGGTGGTCGTCGATCAGCGCTATGGAGAGCTCGCGCTGAGGGCCCTGCACGAGGGTTTCGAGCTCGGCCGAGGCTGAAGGCGAGAAACGGCACCACGATGTCCACGGGCGCCGAGCCGACCGAAAGCGCGCCGGCCGAGGGGCGCGATCGAGCCGGCCGATGGTCTCGCGCGCTCTTGCTGGTGGGGGCATACGCGGGGCTGTGCTGGACGATGGCGGGGACCCCTCATCGGCCGATCGTGGCGATGCCCTGCAGGTTCGCCGTCGAGGTCGACGGGCGGCTGTCGTGCGACGACGAGGCGCCGCGCGAGGTGTCGCCTCTGTGCGGCGATGCCCGCGGGGAACGAGCCGCCATCCGGGGCGGGGACGCGCTCGAGTCGGAGACGCTGTGCGGTCGAGGCGTGCCCGAGCGCGGCGGTCCGGGATGGGGGCGTATGTCGCCCGATGCGCTCGCCGCCCTGGAGCAACCGGTGGACGTCAACGCGGCGGATCTCGAGGAGCTGCAGAGCCTGCCCGGCGTCGGTCCGGCCATCGCCCGACGCATCGTGGCCGCACGGCCCCATCGGCGCCCCGAGGATCTCGTGCGGGTGCGCGGCATCGGCCCGACCAAGCTGCGCCGCATGAGACATCGGCTCGCGTTCTGAGCCGCGCGCTACTCGTCGGTGTGCGGTGTGACGGCGGCGGATCGGATGGCGCTTTCGGCGGCCGGATCGATCCCCGAGACGGCCTCACGGGCGCCCGCCAGGGCCGTGGTCGACGCGTGGGGGTCGATGTCGGCGATCAGCGAGGCCGCATCGGTATTGTCGAGGACCTCTCGATGGTCCACCGGAGGCGGCAAGAGCAGGCTGATCACGACCGATCCGGCGATGAGCCCGGCGACGATCCCCAAGGAGATCACGATCGGGATGTGGAAGGGCTCGATCAGACCGAAGAGGCCCTCGGCGACGATCATCTTGGCGCCGATGTAGGCGAGAACCAGGCCGAGCCCGTATTTCAGGTACGCGAACTTGTCGAGCACGTTCTGCAGCAAGAAGAACATGGCTCGCAGCCCGAGGACGGCGCACACGTTGCTGGTGAAGACGATGAATGGATCGCGGCTGATACCGAACACCGCGGGGATGGAGTCCAGCGCGAACACGACGTCGGACGTCTCCACCATCAGGAGCACGATCAGCAGCGGTGTCGCCCGCAGCTTACCGGCTTCACGGACGAAGAACTTCTCGCCGTGGTAGCGCCGGGTCAGCGGAAGGACGCGTCGGGCCAGGCGATAGGCGAAGTTGCCGGACGGATCGACCTCCTCCTCGCTGGAGAACAACAGGCGAACCCCGGTGAACAACAAGAAGCCGCCGAAGATGTACAGCGTCCAGGAGAACATCTCGATGAGGCTGATCCCCACCACGATGAAGACGCCGCGCAGAACGAGCGCGCCGACGATGCCGGCGAACAGGACGCGGTGCATGACCTGTGGCCGCACGTCCATGTATCGAAAGATGACGATGAAGACGAAGAGGTTGTCGACCGACAGCGATTTCTCGATGACGTACGCGCTCAGGAACTCGAGGCCCGCTTCGGGGCCGAACCACACGTAGATGAAGGCGTTGAAGGCGAGACTGAGGACGACCCAGACGATCGACCACACCAGCGCCTCGCGCGTGCTGACGGCGTGGGACTTCTTGTGGAAGGCGCCCAGATCCAGGGCCAGCAGAAGGACGACGGCGATCAGAAACCCCGCCCAGAGGGCGGGAGAGCCCACCGACACGATGCCGAGCAAGGGTGTCTCCTCAGTCCTCGAGGCGCTCGAGCGTGACGTCTTTGACCTTGATCTCGAGCTTGCGCGGTTTGGCGTCCTCTCGGTAGCTCAGGTCCGCCAGCGTCCCGCTGAACTTCACGTACGCCCCGGGCGGAAAGCCCTTGCCCATCTCTTCGTTCGAGAAGAGGTGGTAGTCGATGGTGATCTCGTAGAGGACGGGATCGGGCACGGTTGCGTAGACCTCGTACTTGCCGTACTCGAAATCGTCCATCTTCTCCCCCAGCTCGGTGGCGCGTTGAAAACGGGCCTGCCCCTTGAAGCTACCGGCCTGTCCCTTGAGCGCCTCGATGTGGGCCTCGCGTTCGCTCTCCGACAAGCCGTTGAAGGCGTCGAGGTTCTTCTCCCCGAACGTCAACTCGTCGCCCTTGGGATTCCACGACTTGGGGGGCTTGAGGTGCTCGGGCTCGGCGTTCTTGTCGGGTGGGCAAGCGATCGTTAGAGCAGCGACGCAGACCAACGGTGCGAGACGGAGGGCGACGCGCATCGCGGGTAAAGCTATCACGGTCCGGCCCAAAGTCCATCGCGGCATCGCGACCGATCCGGGTGTCCTGGGCCGCCTGGGGCTGCGCGGGCATGCAACCAGCGGGCCGTTTTCGTTCGAGCCCCTCCTCGGACCGTTTCCCGAGGCGGGCCGCTCCCCGAGGCGGGTCCCTAGACCGGGTCGGAGGGGTCGAGCAGACAGTCCGGGGGAAGGGCAGCCCGCAGTCGGGCGCAGGCTTCGTCGGCGCTGGCGGCGTGCTGGCGCGGGCTGTCGAAGGTCACCCGCACGTGGACCCGCACGCGGCCATCGTCCCCCCGCGTCCAGCGGGGATACGAGCCGATGTCCACCTGCGGGAAGGCGCTCACCACCGCATCGAGGTAGGGAGCGAGCTTGCTCTCGTCGAGGCTGGTGTGCAGCACGGTCTGGTGCCAGCCGTCACCCGACGGCAGCTCGCCGTCGAGCGCCTCGAGGTGCTCCACCTTGGCGCGCAAGAGCCCGGGCACGCCGGGAAGGATGTAGACCCGGGCAGGGGTCGGGGCATCCAGATCGAGTCGCAGGACCGGCCATCCCGGAAGCGCCCGGAGGCGTGTGCCCTGGGGGAGATCGGCCATGCGGAGGGCGGCCTCGGTGATGCGATCCCCGTAGTACTGCCGGAGCTGCTCGGCCATCTCTTGGTTTCGCTCCAGGGGGCGCCCCGTCGCGCGCGCGATCGCGGACAGCGTTCGATCGTCGTGGGTGGGTCCCACGCCGCCCGAGGTGAACACGAGCGGCGCGACGCGACACAGGCGCAGCAACGCCTCACCGATCTGCGCCTCGTCGTCGCCCACCATCGCCAGCTCGACGAGCCGGATCCCTCGACGTCGGAGCATCTTGGCCAGAAAGATCCCGTTCTCGTCCCGGATCTTCCCGGTGAGCAGCTCGTCGCCGATGAGCAGCACCGCCGCGCGCAAGGAGGCGGCATCGCCTTCCGCGGGACCGGGTGCGGTGTCCGATTGCGCGGGCGGAGGGGCGCTCATGGAGCTCACGGCTACCATAGCATCGGGTACGCGGCTCGGTCGTCGCATCGCGTCACGACGAGGGACCGCCGGCCTCGCGCGCCGACGGGGTTCCCGCGCCAGCGCCCGCGGCCCGTCGCCGGCGGTGCGGCGCGCAGGCCGTCGCGACGGGCCCTTGGCTCGCTGCGACACGAAATGGCGGCAGCGGTTGACGAGGTCGGGGGCGGGGGGCAAAAGGCTTTCGCCGGTGGAACCGATGACGCCGTGGGATCCGGATGGACCGTACGCGGGTGAGGGCGTGTTGGCGCTGGCCGATGGGCGGGTGTTTCGCGGTCTCGCCTTCGGCGCTCGCAAGACCGTGGTCGGCGAGGTCGTGTTCAACACCTCGATGACCGGCTACCAGGAGATCTTCACCGATCCGTCGTACGCCGGCCAGGTCGTGTGTCTGACGGTGTCGGAGGTCGGCAACGTGGGGTGCAACGACGAGGACCTGGAGTCGACGGTCGCCGGGGCCGAGGGGCTCGTCGTGCGCAGCGTGTCGCCCATCGTCTCCAACTGGAGGGCGACGGAATCCCTGCCGGAGTTCCTGGCGCGTCGGGGGGTGCCGGGGCTGGCGGAGATCGACACGCGCGCGCTGACCCGCCACCTGCGCAAGAGCGGCGCGATCGTGGGCGCCTTGTCGACCGAGGAGACCGACGCCGCGCGGCTGGTGGCACTCGCACGCGCCGCGCCGTCCATGGAAGGGCGCGGGCTCGCCCACGAGGTGAGCACCAAGACCAGCTACACCTGGGACACCGGGACCTGGCGGCAGTCGAACCTGCCCCCGGCCGATCTGCACGTCGTCGCCTACGACTTCGGCATCAAGCTGAACATCCTCAGGAACCTGCGGGATCAGGGGATCCGGGTGACGGTCGTCCCCTCGACGACCGAGCTCGACGAGGTCTTGGCACTCGACCCCGACGGCGTGTTCCTGAGCAACGGACCGGGGGATCCGGCAGCGCTGTCCGACGTCGTCGCCCGCATCGAGCAGCTCGTCGAGCGCGCCCCCGATCTCCCCGTGTTCGGCATCTGTCTGGGGCATCAGCTCATGTGTCTCGCGCTCGGTGGCCGCACCTTCAAGCTGAAGTTCGGCCACCACGGCGGGAACCACCCCGTTCGAAACGAGCGCACCGGCAGCGTGGAGATCACGGCCCAAAACCATGGCTTCGCGGTCGATGCCGACTCGCTCGGCCGCGGCGTCGGGCTCACGCACCTCAACCTCTTCGACGACACCGTCGCGGGCCTGCGGCTGGCCGATCGCCCGCTGTTCGGGGTTCAGTATCATCCGGAGGCCTCCC
>CAZYSW010000080.1:11175-15953 GCA_964650105.1 uncultured Nannocystaceae bacterium | reverse complement strand
AGCCGAGGCGGCGCGCCAGCTCGATGCGCTGCGCCTGGACGGTCGGATCGAGACCGAGCACCGCGGCCTTGCCGTCGGTCGGCGCGAGATAACCGGTGAGGATCCGCATCGTGGTGGACTTGCCCGCACCGTTGGGCCCGAGGAAGGCGGCGACCGTCCCCCTGCGAACCTCGAACGAAACGTCTTGCAGCGCAGCGAATTCGCCGTACGTCTTCGAGAGTCCCCGTGCAAAGATGGTGACCGGGCGCGCCTCGGCGTCATGTGTCGTCATCGTCACTCCTCGTCGTTCGCAGACCTGCTCGTCGAGCCGTGTGCGGAAGGGGCGTCGACCTGCGGGGGTCGCGGTCCGCTTCCCGAGGTTGTCGGACGCTTCTCCCATGGCCACGCGGCGCACATGGCGCGAGCGCGGCGGCGGGTAGTGTGAGTTCGGGGAGTGCGGCTGGCAACCCCTCGGATCCAGATCGACCCCCCGCCCGGCGGCGGACGGCCGAAAAACCATGACGCGAACGAGGGTGGCATACACTCGCCCCATGGCCAAACGCGAGCCCGGGTGGGCGCAGATCGCCCCGCGGACCCCGAGTCGAAGCGCGCCGCGGCGTCCTGGTGGCTGGGCGACCCTGCTGTGGGTCCTCGCAGCCTGCCAGAAACCCTCGGCGGACGAAGGTCGCCCGATCGAACCCCCACCGTCGCCCGCCGCGGCGCCGGTCGAGGCCTCGGCCCCTCCGCCGGCCGAGGTCGAGCCGGCCGCCGACGCGACCGCCGAGGCGCCCGAGCCCGTGGCCGAGCCGGTGCCGACGTTCGGCCCCGCCGCGCTGACCGTCCTGTCGGACGACGATCGTGCCACGCTGCTGGCGGGTCCTGCCGACCCCTTCATGGAGGTCGAGATCCACTACATCCAGAGCAACGAGACCCGGCACGATCTCTATTTCCCGTACATCGCCGACAAGGGGGGCGCCTACATCGGGGTCGGATCGGATCAGAACTTCACGCTGATGGCGGCCGCGCGGTCGGAGCTCGCGTTCCTGATCGACATCGACTCTCGCGTGGTCGACCTGCATCGCATGTACGAGGTCTTCGTGTCCCGGGCGGAGACCCCCGAGGCGCTGGTCGAGATGTGGAATGCACCGCAGGAGGCGGCGTCCGTCGCCGTGCTGCGAGAGGCCCTGCACGATCTTCCGGAGAAGGACGTCCGGCGCATCGTCAGCGGATACCGCGTGGGACGCGAAACCGTGTATCGCCACCTTCTGCGCGTCATCGGCCGCACGCGCGACGGCAGGCCCACCAGTTGGCTGTCCGATCCCGAGATGTACGCCCACGTGCGCGCGATGTATCAGACCGGACGGGTGCGCATGATGGCGGGGAACCTCGCCGGCGAGACCTCGCTGCACACCATCGCGGCGGCCGCCCGGGCGCTGGGGGTCCCCGTGCGGGTGCTGTACATGAGCAACGCCGAGGAGTACTTCAAGTACACCCCGACCTTCGTGGGGAACATCGAGGCTTTGCCCATCGACGAGCAGAGCGTCTTGCTGCGCACCATCTACAGCAAGAAGTGGGAGCACGCCGACTTGTGGGCCTACCAGGTGCAGCCGCTGGTGGACTTCCGGGGGCGCCTGGCGGACAGGCGCAATCGATCGCGCAACCCGATGCTGCGCTATGCCGAGCAGGAGGGCGCACTCGACAGAAACACCGGGCTCGAGGGCTTCACCCGGGTCGGGATCGCCGGAACCTGACGGCGAGGAGGGACGGAACTTGCGACGCATCGATGCCTTCTTCGTCGTGACTTTCGCCTCGTTCGCGGCGACCTCGTTTCTGTTCGATCGAACCGCCGCGCTGGACATCGTCGGCCCCGACAGCGCCGATCCCTTCGCCCGTGCGCTCTACTGGTACGGCGTGCGCTACGACCCGCTGGTGGTGGCCAACCCCCTGTTTCTCCGCGTGATGTCGGCGATCTCGGCCTTCGTGTTCGGCCCCTTCTACGTGTGGCTGGTGCGCGGCTTTCTGCGCCGCGACGAACGGATCCGGACGCCCGCCGTCGTCTATGGCTGGGTGATGCTGTACTCGATGGTCGTGCACGTCGCCGTCGAGCTGTGGGGCGAGCTTCCGCCCCCCAACCTGCCCGTGTTCTTCGGCGTCTACGCCATGTACGTCGTCGCCCCCGCCCTCCTCCTGTGGAGGATGCGCTCGGGCCCCGCGTTTGCGTGAGACGGTCCGCGCAGTCGACCGACGCGATCAGTGCGCCTCCAGAGGCGCCTCGCAGGGGCCCGAGGGTGGCCCGAAGACCTCCGCGCCGGTCTGCGTGACGACCACGATGTCCTCGATGCGGACGCCGAACCGATCGGGGAGATACAAGCCGGGCTCGTTGGACATCGTCATCCCCGGCTGCAAGACGAGCTCGCTTCCCGACACCAGGTACGGGGGCTCGTGGACCTCCAGCCCGATGCCGTGGCCGAGGCGGTGGGTGAAATGCTCGTAGGCCTCTCCGTAGCCGGCGTCGGCCATCACGCGGCGCGCGGCCTCGTCGGGGCGACCGCAAGAGACGCCCGGGCGGATCTCCGCCAGCGCGGCCGCCTGCGCCGCGGCCACGGTATCGAAGGCCCGGCGCACGTCGGCGTCGGGGCGCCCCACGGTCCAGGTGCGGGTGATGTCGGATCGGTAGCCGTGCAGCGATCCCCCGGTGTCGACGAGGATCACGTCGTCGTCTTCGAGCACCCGATCCTCGCGGGTCCCGTGCGGGAACGAGGCCGCGGGGCCGAACAGCGCGAGGACCCAGACGTCGCGAAGTCCGGCCGCCTCTTGGGCCCCGCGGATGAGCGCCGCCGCCTCGCTCTGACGGATGCCGGGTCGAACGTGGACCGCCGCGGTCGCGATGGCCCGCTTGGTGGCTTCGTTGGCGCGGCGCAGCCGCTCCAGCTCGCGCGCGTCCTTGCGCATGCGCACCCAGTCGAGCACCGCCGCGCTCGCGAAGACCGGGCTGTCGTCCAGCACGCGCTCGATGGATTGGCCGAGAAACCGCCGCATCTGCGCGTCGATGCACGCGGGTTGCCCCTCGACGCCGCGCAGCCGGGCCGCTTCGGCGACGCGGGGAAACGGATCTTCGTGCTCGTGCCACGCCAGGATCGTCGCGTCAGGACCGAGCTGCTCGCGGGCGGTCCGTTGCTCGAACGCGGGCACGATCCACACCGGCTCGCCCTCGGCGGGCAACACCATCAGGAACGGCCGCTCGCTTCGACCCCAGCGGACACCGGCCAGGTATTGCATGCACGGGCCCGGCTCCACGATGGTCAGCCCCACGCCGACCATGCGCATTCGCTCCTGGACTCTCCGACGGTGGTCGGCGAGCTCGGCGGCGTCGACGGGCTCGACGTCGTCGAGCATCCCCCGAAGCGCCGCGAAGCGGTCGGCGTCGTTTTGCGCCGAGGAGGACGACCCCGGGTCGGCGCCGGAAGGATCGGCGGTGGGCTCCCGCCGACGGCAACCGAGCGCGGTGGTCAGCCCCGCCGACGCGGCCGCCCACACGAACGAACGACGATGCACGACCGGAGAGTCGGGCGGCACCGCCCGTCCGTCAAGCCGACCGACGGCGTCGAGGGCCAGCGGACCTCATCGCCGCCGCCGGTGCGGATCACCGTCGATGTTGGCCCGCGCCCGACGGTGGGCGACGACGGTCGGGGGCTCGTCGCGTCGCCTCGACTCCTCGAAGACGTCGAGCGCCGTCGCCTCGATGCGCGCGATGGCCTGCTCGATCGCGGCGCGGACGTCCTCCCCCTGCCCCGACCTCATCGTCATCACGCCTTCGATCACCGCGCCCGCACTGACCACGATGTCGGGCGCGACGAGGATCTCCGCGGCGTGCAGGAGGTTCGCGACCTCGTCGTCGAAAAGCTGGTTGTTGGCGGAGCCGCAGATCGCCCTGCAACGCAGCGTTCGGACCTGCGCGGCGGTGAGGACCCCGCCCAAAGCGCAAGGCACGAGCACGTCGCAAGGCGTCTGCAAGATCGCGTCCGGATCGACGATCTCGACGCCCAGCTCGCGCGCAGCCTTGCAGGCGTCGCGACGTGGATCCGCACCGAGCACGCGGACCCCCTGTTGGCACAGATGACCGGCCACCCTCAGGCCCACGCTTCCGAGCCCCTGCACGGCCACCGTGCGGGGAGCATCCGACGGGATGCCGAGGGTGGCCCACACGGCGCGCAGCCCCGCGAGCACGCCGTCGGCCGTCGACGTCGCGGCATCGTTCTCCGCGGGGTTCACCCACTGGGTCTCGGCGCGCACCCAGGCGAGCTCCTCGGGCCCGGTACCGACGTCGGGCCCGCACACGTAGGCGCCCCCCAACTCTTCGATCGCCCGACCGATGGCCGCGTAGACCGAGGCCCAGTCCGGCTCGCGCCCCTCGTCGTGGATCACCACCGTCTTGCCGCCACCGGCAGGCAGTTCCGCGAGTGCACACTTGAGGCTCATCGCTTCGGCCAGCGCCAGCACGTCGGCCAAAGCGGCCGTCTCGTCTGCATACCGCGCACGACGAATCCCGCCGAACGCCGGTCCGCGCTGCGTCGAGTGGATGGCGATGATCGCTCGCAGGCCCACGGTCGCGTCCTGCAGGACCACGAGACGTTCGTAGCCCGCACCCGCGCCCGTGCGACGAAAAAGCGACATCGACTACATGGAATCGAGGAGCTTCTGCTTTTGCGCCGCGAACTCTTCCTCGGTGAGAAGGCCCGCGATGCGCAGCTCGTTGAGCTTCTCGAGCTGGGCCGCCAGCTCGTCGGCGCTCAGCGTCC
>CAZYSW010000080.1:0-11165 GCA_964650105.1 uncultured Nannocystaceae bacterium | reverse complement strand
GGGGCGCCCCCCGGCGGCACCGGCCTGCGGCGGGGCCATCCCCGGTCCGTAGCCGGGCCCCCAGTGGCCGCCGTAGCCGTAGCCGTAGCCGGCGGGCGGGGGGACCTGTCCGGGCGGCAGCATGTTCACGACCACCGACCCCGGGATCATGTTGGCCCCGTTGTAGCGGCGGTTGAACTCGTCGCTGTCCATGAGCGCCAGGATGAAGAAGTCGATGAGGCCGAGGACCGCGGGGATGAAGGTGAAGCTGAAGACGAGGTACAGGATCCCCGCGCCGATGCGACCGAGATAGAACTTGTGGACCCCTATCGCGCCCATGAACAGGGCGAGAATCGCGGCGATGTTCTTGTCCTTCATCCTTGCTCCGTGTCGGCGCGGACCCGGCGATCCTCTAGCATGAGCGACGCCGGTGTCCCGACTGCCCCGTGCTCGGCAGCCCGATAGACCCACTCGCCGGTGTCGAGGTTCAAATCTTCCTCCACCAGGCCGTTTTCCTTCATCTGCACCAGAGTTTCGAGGAGCGCTCGCTCGGTCCAGCGCAGCTCGCCGAGTAGCGTCTCGAACGTCGCCTCGCCGCGCCGCTCGAGGACGGCGCGGACCCGACGCGATCGCTCGACCAACACCTGTACGCTCGATTGGGGTGCGGGTAGGGCGCGGACCTCCGGGGAGCGGCCGCGGCGCTTGAGCAGCCCCAAGAAGGTGAGCCCACCGCCCAGCGTGATCATGCTCCCGAAGGCGATCGTGCCCAGAAAGCCGACCGAGAACACCGAGGCCAGGACCAGGCCGGCCGCGGCCAGGCCCAGCCCGCCGCCGACGAGGGCGGTCCACGGCGCGGCGGACTCGTGCACCCAGTCGCGCAGGTCCTCGCGCGACCCCTTCGTCACGGCGGAGTGTGGGCCCGTGCCCACGTGCACCAGGGCGGCACCGCCCTGCTGCTGGATCCAGAGCTCGGCGACTGGCTGGCGCGCCACGGCCATAACCTAGCACCCCGGCCGGGGCCGAGCCGCGCCAAAATCCCCTGTCGCCCCTCCGGCGGTGCGTGGCGCAAGCTGGCGCATTTCCGCCCGCGCGGCGATCCGAACGCGGCTGCCGTCGCCGCCCCCCCGGTGCCCGGGCGCCGTGCCGCCCCGGCTGGGATCAGCACGGACGGCACGAACCGTGTTGCGGATCACCCCAAGCGTGCGCGGCGGCGCCGAACCGTCGAGGCTCGTGTGTCGCCCGCAGTCTCGAGCCACACCGCATGAAAAACACGTGATGGGCCCCGCATGCTCGCGGCGCGAGCGAACATCTCGGTCCACGCCGGCGGGATCGAAATGCGCCGTGCGTGAACCTTGACGTCCGACGTCGCCCTGGCACCGCGGGGACGTCGTCGCTCGCGACGAGCCGGGCGATCGAGAACGATCCGAAGCGCCGCAAGCCATCCGACTTGCACACGGTCATGTCTACGTTTCCCTACTTCGCTCGTCGCTCCGACGTCGACGCCTCGCAGACGCGATCACGCGCCCGCGAGCCTGCAGCGTCGAGAATCGGCGATCGCTCGCGGACCGAGGGCACCTCGCCGATCCGCGGATGCGATGCCGAGCGGACACCCGAGCCGGTGCATCCTTCGTGGTCCACGTGCCCGTAACCTTTCGACGAGACGCGGCCTCTCCACGAAGACGTCGGCATTCGGCGAGCATGGCCTCGCCGGCGCATCCGCGAGGTCGCGACCGGTTCGCGTGGTGACGCATGAGCCGAGGGGCCGATGCGGTACAGCCTCGGCGCACCTGCGCAACTCCCCTCGCACGAACGACCCGATCGACGTGCGCGATGGCGCGACGCGATCGCGTCTCCAAGTGTCGCCGACAGGCCCCAATCCCCCCATCGCAGTCGAGAACCCAACGGATCTTCTGTGTTAGTGTCTAGCCTGCCTCCCCCCTATGTCCCTTTCCGTGTCCTCTTCAGTTCGTGCCCTCGTCGTGAGCTCGGCCCTCCTGACGATCGGTGGTTGTGATCACCTCGAGCCGGGCGGTGCACTCGTTTACGTGTTCTCGACGCACCACGCGACACCGGAAAACGGAATAATTCCGGATCGCGGTGACCACGACGAGCCGCGGGTGTTCGACAACGACGAGGGCTGGACGATCCGTCTGCACGAGTCGTACATCACCACGAGCGCCGTCACCTTGCTCCGCTGTGACGGTGCCCAGTTCCCGTTGACGATGTTCTGGGGGCCGTGCCCGGAGGATCTGCGGGAGAGGGATCTCGAGCTGCTGACGGTGGCCGGCCTCAAGGTCCCGCCGGGCAACTACTGCGGCTTGCAGGTGACCTACGCGCCCTACGAGGAGCCGGTCGTCGAGACCGACGGCAACGAGAGCCGCCACGTCGCGCCGACCAACGAGGCGGTGTACGGGGCGACGATCTACCTGCGGGGGTTGGCGTCGAAGGACGACCAGGAGGTGCCGTTCGAGCTGGTGAGCGACCGGACCGCGGTCGCCCAGCTCGACCTGAGCCAGCTCGAAGGGCCGGGGCAACCGATGAACGTCGCCCATCGCGAGTACTTCCCCAAGGAGCTGACGGTCGTCAAGACGTACGACCGCTTCTTCGACGGCGTCGACTTCGCGACCATGGACACCGAGGCGGTCGAGAGCACGTTGCACACCATCTTGGTCGGGGAGACCCGCGTGGTGCAGGGCACGGTCGTCCAGGCCGCCCCCAGCGACAACTGACGGAGGCGCCGCTGCGGCGCGTCGTCACAGGCCTTCGTCGAGGGAGGGGAGCTTGCCGCGGCCGAGCTCGGGGGGCTGGTGGTGGATCCCGGCGTGCGCAGGGCCGGGCTCGTCCACCGCGGGCTCGAACGTCGAGGGCGGATCGCTCCCGTCGAGCGTCTCCGCCCCGCCGTCGCGGCTCTCCTCGCCGTACAGATCGAGCAGGACGTCTCCTGCGGGAAGCGCCGCGGGGATCGCCTCGTCGATCGGCTCGGTGCCCGTGACGAAGTACTCGTCGAGGGTTTCCCCCGTGTACCCCTCCGCGGCGGCCCCCGTGGGCGCCAGCAGCCCCGAGTGCGCGTCGATGCGTCGGACGGACACCGAGGCGGGGGGACGGAACGGCAGCGGCGGCCCGTCTTCGGCCGCTTGCATGATTCGCAACCAGATGGGGACGGCCGCCTTGCCTCCGGTCTCGCTCTTGCCGAGCTTGCGCGGGCGATCGAACCCGACCCACACCACGCCCACCCGACGCGGGGTGAAGCCCGCGAACCAGGCGTCGTGAAAGTCGGCCGAGGTTCCGGTCTTGCCCGCGGCCGGGCGCCCGAGCGCCTTGGCCTGGGTGGCCGTGCCGCGCTCCACCACGCTCTGCATCATGCTCGTGAGCACGAATGCGACGTCCTCGGGGAACACCTGAACGTCGTCCGGCGCCGAGACGTCCTGGGCGCGGCCGCTCACCGAGATCGAGCGGATGAGCCGGGGCTCGCGTCGGTTCCCGCCCCGCGCCAGAGTCAGGTAGGCACGGGCCATCTCGAAGGGAGTCACCTCGCCGGTGCCGAGGGCCAGCGAGAGGTTGGCGGGGAGCTCGGATTCGATCCCCGCCTGGCGGGCGAACTCGCGGACGGCGTCGATGCCCACGGCGTCGGCGAGCTTGATCGCGACGGTGTTCACCGAGTGCGTGAGCGCCTCTCGCACCCGCATGTCGCCCTTGTACTTGTCGCGGGCGAAGTTGGTCGGCTTCCACTTCTCGTAGATCTCGGGAGAGTCAGAGACGATGCTGGCCGCAGTGAAGGCTCGGCTGAGCAGCGCCGCGCCGTACACGAACGGCTTGAAGGCCGAGCCGGGCTGGCGCTTGGCCGCCGTCGCGCGATTGAAGTCGCCGGTGCCGTACCGGGAGCCTCCGACCATCGCGAGGACCTCCCCGCTGTCGACGTCGACCACCACGGCGGCCGCCTCGGGTCCAGCCGCGATCTCGGCGTCCGCCCACCCGGAAGGAAGGTCGTCTTCGGCCTCGGAGCGCGGCTCGTGGACGATGCGGACCTCGACGATGGCTTGCGGCGGGAACTGGGCCGCCAGGGGCTGCTCGGGATCGCGATAGCGCGAGCCCTCCGGGACGCGGACGAACACGTCGTGATCGCCGACGTGCGCCGGAAACCCGTCGGCCGGGAGCTCGATCCCCTCGCGGCGCACCGCGATGACGGCGGGGAGCACCGCGCCGACGGTGACGCGCCCCTGCCCCTCCGCCCGGGCCTTGCTCCGCGCCTCCTCGGACGCGGGCGTCAGACCGTGCGTGTAGCGGTTGCGTCGATCGATCTCCTGCAGGCCCTCCACGACCGCGGCCCGTGTGCGCCGTTGGAGATCGAGCGACACGGTCGTCACCACCTCGGCGCCGAGGGTGTCGAGCTTCTCCGCGCCGTAGCGGGCCAAGAGCTCGGCCCGGGCGGCATCCACGAACTCCCCCGCCCCGGGCTCGACCGTCGGGCGGGTCTCGGGATCGGCGAGCCCCAGGTCGTCGCTGTCGATGAAGGGCTGGGCCTCGTCGGGCTCGGCGAGACCGTGCGAGATCATCTGCTGCAGCACCCAGCGCTGGCGCTGCTTGGCCCGGGCGGGATTGGTGATCGGGGAGTCTCGGCCCGGCGCCTTGGGCAAGGTGGCCAGCAGCGCCGCCTGACCGAGATCGATGTCCTTGACGCTCTTGCCGAAGTAGAACCTCGACGCCTCTTCGATCCCGTAGCGACCGTGACCGAGGTAGATCTCGTTGAGGTAGAGCTCGAGGATCTCCTTTTTGCTGAAGGCCCGCTCCAGGCGCCGGGCCAAGATGAGCTCCTGCACCTTGCGCTCGAAGGTCCGCTCGGGCGACAGCATGAAGATCTTGACGACCTGCTGGGTGATGGTCGACGCGCCCTGGCGGATCTCGCCCGCCCGCACGTTGACGAACAAAGCCCGAACCATCCCGAAGTAGTCCATGCCCTCGTGCCGGTAGAAGTCCGCGTCCTCGGCGGCCAAGAACGCGTTCTCGACGTGGCTGGGGATGTCCTGATAGCGAATGACGGTACGGCGCTGGGTGTAGATCTCGCCGATGAGCTCGCTGTCGCGCGCGTAGATGCGGGTGACCTGAGACGGCCGGTAATGCTTGAGCCGATCCTCGTCGAGCTGCGCCACGTCGCGGCCGTACCACCAGAAGATCCCCGCGATGGTGCCGACCGCCGACACGACGCCCAGGAGCATCACCACGGCCGAAACGAGAACGATCTTCTTGGCGCGGGTCATCGGGGACGGCTCACGGGGTACCCTGGGGCTGCTCGGCGCCGAGCAGGCCGCGGATCAGGCGATCGTCGAGGGCCCTCAGATAGTACCGGGCCCGCAGACGCGCGCGCGCCTCGGGGTCGAGATCGCCTTGCTGCCCCGACGCGCGCCGGCGCTCGAGCACGTCATAGAGGCTGATCGCCGCGGAGACCGAGAGGTTGAGGCTCTGGCTCATGCCGTACATCGGGATCCGGAACAACACGTCGCACGCGGTGCGGGCCTGGGGCGACAGCCCGCGCTGCTCGTTTCCCAGCAAGAGGCACAGGGGCCGATCCACCGGCAGCTCGCCGAGCGTCGATGGACCATCCATGTCGGCGCCCGCCAACAGAACGCCCCTGGCCCGCACCTCGCGAAGGAAGCTTTCGAGCGTGGCGTGGTGGCGCGTCGTCACCCAGTGGTAGGCGCCCTGGGTCGTCGAGCGGGCGTGCAGCGCCCCGGGCGGCGCCCCGATGACGTGCACCTCGAGCGCGCCGAGGGCCTCGGCCGTTCGCACCACCGCGGCGGCGTTGTGCGGATCGCTGGGCGACTCCAACGCGACCTGCACCCCTTGCATGCGTCCGTCGAGCACGGCCTCGATGCGATGGCGGCGGTGCTCGGAGACGTAGCGTCCCAAGGTCCGCACCACGCCGTCGGGGCCGTGTCGGGCGATCAGACGATCGAGCTCTGCGCGGTCCATCGGAGCTCCTACCATGGCACGCGACCCGCGACGCCGGCCAGGAAGAAGCCCCCGCCGGCGACGTGCGCGGTGGCGGCCGACGACGTCGTCGTTCCCTCGGGATCGGGCCGGATCGCGAACGTCCACCCCGCCGCTGCTTCGACGTCGAGGTAGCGCAACACGGGAACGCGAAGATCCCATAGCGCGAGCGTGCCCGCGAGTCGCGGCTCGAAGCCATGGCGTCCGCGATGAGCGTAGAGCACCGACGTCTCCACCAGGCGGGTGTCGACCCCGACGCGCAGCTCCACGGTCTGCCCCAAAGGGCCCGGTCGCGCCTGGTAACCCAGCTCGGCCCACGCGGCGTGGCCATGGGCGAAGCGCAGCGCACCGTAGCCGCCCACCCCACCGAGGTCCTCTCGCTGGACGAACGCGTACTTGGGAAGGGCGTCGGCGCCGAGATCGGCGGGCCGATCCTCGGGCCGCCCCACGAACGGGGCCTGCCATCGTTGCGCAAGGTAGAACACGTCGAAGTACGCCGGATCGTACCCGCGGCTTCCCACCGTGAGCTCGCCGATCGCGCCGATGCGCACGCGCCTGCGGCGCCCCAGCGTCAGCTCGCCGTCGAGGCCGACGTGCACCCCGTGCCCCAGTCGAGGCACCAACGCGAGGTCTACGTAGGGCTGCACGAGCCACACCCAGTGATCGGTGGCGAGATACGACAGGTCGAGGGCCAGCGCCGCCACGCCGGTGGGCCCGACGCTGCGCAATCGCCTTCCCCGGCCGACCGCGAACGCCTGGGGATCGGTCGCGTCGACGGCCAGTCGCCGGGGGGCCGTCGGATCGCCGACCACCGAGAATCCCAGGCCCGCTCCCGCCCAGCGCCCACCCACGCGGGATCCCAGGATCTGAAAGCCCGACAGGTCGGTGATCGCGAGCTCGAGCTCGAGCCCTGCGGGGTAACGCAAGAGCAGCGCGTCCACGGTGCTCTTCACGTCGACACCCGTGCGGCGTCGATCGAGGTCGAGGCTGTTGTGAAATCCCCGGACCAGGCTGCCGTGGCCGAGCTGGACCCGACCGAGCTGCCCCGCGCGCAGGTCGACGTTGGCCGACCCGGTGCGCCCGAAGGCGAAGGCGTCCTGGTACTCGAAGCGTTGCAAGATCGTGAGAAAGTCCCCCGCCTCGTCCCAGTCGCGGCGCCGCAACACGCCCTCCTCGGTGGGATCGCGATCGAACATCTCGATGCGAAAGGCGGTGCCGATCCGAAACTCGATGGGCACGTGCTGCCGCAGGTCGAAATGCACCGCCGGGGCGATGGCGGCCGTCGGATCTTCGAGCACCATGCCGAGGCCGACCGAAAGCCGCGCCTCGCCATGGAAGGGGCGACTCTTCTCGGGGGGGCGGTCGAGATCGGCGGCGTCGATCAGCGCCTCGCCCCGCGTGCGTCGAACCTCCGCATCGGGTCGGGGATCGGGGGCGGCGTCGAGCATCGCCGCCGCAACACCGGCGGCGACGATTCCGACTACCACGCGTCCCCTTGCTCGATGTCGTCGTCCATGGCTGGGCGCCCGACCATGTCCGCATCGGCGCCGAAGGGATCCTCTCCCGTCGACGCGTCGTCGTCCAGCGCCGGGTCAGCGCGCTCCCCCAGGTCTCCGATCCCCGGAAGCGAGGGCGGCGGCAGATCGTCGACGATGTCGGGGCTGTCGCCCAAAAGCCCGCTGAGCGCCCGCTGGGTGTGCCGCGATTGCATCAGGTGCCGGATCTGGGCCGTGCACTCGGCCTCCGAGCCCCGCTCCCGCAGATCGAACTCGATCGGTACGTCGCGCCAGATCTCGTAGTCGAGGTCGGACAACCGCTTCCGCTCGTTCATGATCCGCAAGATCCGCTGGACCTTGACGGCCATGCTCTTGGTGAGCTCGCCGCGGCAGTAGCTGAGGTGGCGCCGCACCGGCGAGGGGAGCATGACCGCCAAGAAGACCGCCTCGGGCGGCGTGAGCTCCGACGGGTGTTTGCCGAAGTAGTGCGCGGCCGCCCGGGTGACGCCGTAGATCCCCGGCCCGAACTCGATGGCGTTCAGGTACAGCTCCATGATCCGGTTCTTGGTGAGCGTGGTCTCCACGTACCAGGTCAAAAACAGCTCCTGGAGCTTGCGGGCCAGCGTGCGCTCGTGGCTCAAGAGCACGTTTTTGACCATCTGCATGGTGATGGTCGAGGCCCCGAGCTGGATCTTGCCGGCCGCGAGGTTGCGCCGCAGCGCGACCTCGAACTGCGAAGGCAGAAAGCCGCGGTGGCGCCAGAATCCGCCGTCCTCGGTGGTCAGCACCGCCTGCACCATGTGCGGGGAGATCGCGGCCAGCGACGTGAAGGTGTTGGACCCGGGGAACATCTGCACGGTCCGCTGGCTTCCGTCGCGCATCGCCACGCGATGCGTGAACCCGCTGGCCAGGCGATCGACGGCGGCGTGCGGCGGAACCCGCACGATCTTGCAGTTGCCGATCCCGACGTCGCCCTCCAAGGAGAGGGAATCCAGATCGGCGAAGTCGATGTTCGCCGCGATCGCGGCCTCGAACTCCCCCTCGAGCACGAAGCCCTGCAGGCTCGGCGTGAGCTCGACGGGCATCGCATCGAGCACCGCCTGACACGGCACCGCGGGCACCCGGGCCTGCAAATGGTACCGACGCTCGTCTCGGCGAGGCGGGTGGACGATGGTGCCCGACAACTCCAGCGACACGCCCTTGCGATGCACGGCGGCGCGTTCGAGCTCCACCGTCTTCGCGCCGGGATCGATCCGGGCCACCAGATCGACGGCGAAGCCGAGGTCTCGGACCGTCTCGCGGGCCAACAAGGGGTGATCCACGTTGATCGCTCGCACTTCGACGTCGGCCCGCACCGACGCGATCCCGTCGCCGAAGTCGACCGCGAGGTGTCCGCCGACGGTGCCGTGCTCGGAGTCTCGCAGCGGGAGGCGCTCGAGTACCTCGGGGATCTTCCCCAGCTCGAACGCCTCCATGTTCAGGACGACGTTGCCTGCGCTCAGATCGCGCGCCACCTTGCCGGTGATCGACCACAGCCGGCCACCCTCGTCGACGGCCTGGTCCGAGAAGCTGCCGCCCAGATCGAGCTCGATCTCGGAGACCGCCGCATCCATCAGCACCACGCGTCCCGTCACGCTGGAGACGGCGATCTGGTCGGTGACCGGTGCTCCGAGGCCCTCGATCTCGAGCTGCAGCGGGAACACCACCGACCACTGCCCCGCCTCCTTTTCGGCCTGTAGATCGGTGGCGATGCGCCGGGCCGTGACGACGGGACCACGCCCCAGATCGGCGCGCAGGTCGGCCAGGCCGAGGCGAAAGCGCTTGTCGGCGAGGCTCGCCCGCGCCTCGAGCCGGGTCTCGATGCGGCGGGAGCGGGCCGCCTCCGGCAAGGTCTCGGTGACCACCAACGCCAGATCGGACACCTCCACGCTGGCGGGCACGGGCCGGATCCGGCCCGCCTCGCCGTCCTCGTCGCGCGCGGGTCGGCTGGACACGCGGCGAGCGAGCGCCTCCAGCTCGGTGCGCTCGCCCTCGATCCGCCCCCCACGGATCACGGCCGTCAGCGCGCGGGCGCCCACGGGCCACAGATCGGTCTCGATCTCGACGTCCACCTCGTCGAGGTGGATGAACGGGCCTTCACCCTCGACGCCCACGCGCAGGCCCTGGAGGTGGACGCGATCCCACGAGAGCGTCAGCGCGTCGATCTCGACCGGCAGCTCGAGCCGCGCCTGCAGCCGCGCCTGCAGCCGGTCGCGCACCCACGAGACGCCCCACTGGGGGGCCGTGAGCACCGCGGTCAGGGCCGCGCCCAGCACGGCCAGGACGATCGAGGCGACCCAGATCCAGATCCGCGAAGGGCGGCGTGGCGCGGGCGAGGGGCGGACCATGAGCTCGGCGAATCGGCGGTCGGAAGAGGCCGGGCGCCTTTGACGACCGCCGTCGAGGGTACCCGCCGCAGGCGGGCGTCGAACAGAGACGCGCGACGGGGCTCCGCGCATCCCAAAAACGACGCGAGAGCCGCCCCGAACACGAAAAAGACGGCCACCTGCTGGCCGTCTTTCGCACTCGGCGCCGCACACGACTCGGGTGCCCCTTCGAAGGCGACGTGCGCCCGGTCGCGTCGAAATCGTCTCGTGCGGGCGTGATCGCGTCGGGCCGTTCGAACGTCGAGGCGTCAGTCGGCCTGACGTCGAGCGCACTGGATCGCGAAGAACAGCTTGCCCTCGACCTCGCCCGAGGTGTGGCGCCCCGCCGCGATCATCAAGAGCCCGTTGTCCTCGATGCTGTACTCGGTGTCGAGCAGCGAGCCCTTGCCGTCGCGACCGGTCAGGTTGGCGTGCAGCTTGAGGCGCGACGCGTCGCCGCCACGCAAGGTCAGACCGAGCTTGTGCCCCGACTTGAACGCCGCCTTGGCGGCGGAATCGAGCTGCAGCCGAAGGGTCTTCTTGTCGATCAGGTGATAGCCCTTGTAGGCCGCGAACGCATCGTCCCGGAGCGTCTCCTCGAGGAACGCGAGGTTCTTGGGCACCTTGCCGTCCCCGTCCTTGGAGAAGAGCACCGCGTGCACCTGACAGTCGGCCTTGCCGACGGCGGCACGAGCCTCGCCGGACATGCCGACGAAGGCACCGCCCAAGGCGAAAACTGGCGCGAGCACGGTGGCCAGGGTCGTGGCCAATACCCGTCGTTTGATGCTGCGGTGGGTCATAGCGAACGCTCGGTGTCGGTGGGCTCTTGGTCTTCTTCCACGTAGAGGACCGTCACGGTTCCCGTCCGGGTGATCCGTCCGGTGCGGCCACCGAAGTCGACCTCGTGGATCTCGGCTTCGGCGGGCCTGGGAGCGGGGAAGGCCATCGGTGCTTGCTCTTCGGGGGGAGGAACGACGGCGACCTTGTCGGGCTCGGGGACTTCGACGGGGCCTTGCGTGGCCGGGGTCGGGACGACCTCGGCGTCGGGAACAGACGCAACGCGATCGGGATTATTCGTGGTTTCGTCCCCGACGCCGCCGACCAGAATGGCGACGAGCGCCACCGCGGCGGCACCGAGGGTCGCGAGCGCCGGCATGCGGAGCGGCCGCAGGGCGGTCCACAGGCGGCCCCAGATCGAGGCCTGGGGCGCGGCGGACTCTTTGGCTCGGGCCTCGCGCTCCAACGCCCGATCGATCTCGTCCCAGATCTGCTCGAACCGGGCACTGGGGACCTCCTGGGC
>CAZYSW010000079.1:0-16102 GCA_964650105.1 uncultured Nannocystaceae bacterium | reverse complement strand
CACGCGCAGCCACGCGTCCAGGCTCGGCTGAAAGCGGGGGTCGGCCACCAGCGACAGCGCCTCGCGGATGCTCGTGTAGTCGCGCGGGACCGCCAGCTTCTCGTCGTAGATCCCCAAAAGCTCGGGGACGCGCTCTTGCGAGTGCCGGATGAGCAGGCGCCACTGCTCCGACGAGAACTCCACCAGCCCTTCGGCGTGGTCCTCGGCCAGGCGCGCCAGCGCCCGGTAGTCGCCCACGCCCAGCAGCGTCCTCAGGTGCCGCTCGAGCAGCTCGAATACCTCGGGCCGCATCGCCACCAGCTCGTACACCGGCTCGGCCCACAGCCAGTCGTCCGACTCCTCCGTGATCACCAGACCGACCAGGTCGGTCCCCACCGGCAGAGCGTCGGCCAGCTCGGCCAACCCGAACGAGATCGGGCGCCACCGCTCCTGCCGCTGAGGGTCCCGCAGAGCCGCCACGAAATCGGCCAGCTCGTCGGGCGCCACGACCATGCGAGCGATCCGACGATGGTGATCGACGATCTGGTAGTGGTCCTCGAACTCCGACATCAAGATCCGCCACTCACCACTGAGCAGCTCGACGTCGAGGTCGTGATCGGAGACCAGGTGCTTGAGCTGGTCGAGGTCACCGTCGCGGAGCTGTTCGAGGATCTGCGCCTCGAGCTCCTTGTAGACTTCCTTCGGGAGCTGGTACGCGTGGCAGCGCACGGGATCCGCAGGCTACCTCGAAAGCCGCACGCCCTCCAACACGGTCGCGGCCACCGTGGCGCACCGCCGGGTGTCACGGGTGCGCGGAGGTGCGGCTCAGGGCGTCTTGCGATGCAGCTCGATGCGAAGCAGCGCGCCACCCGCGGGGAGCGACCCGAGCGCCCGAGCTTCGTCCCGTAGCGCGTCCTCCAGGCACCGCGCCGAGGCGCCTCGCGGCTCGGCCTCCACCTTGCCCAGCGCCCCGTCGGCGAGCACGAACCGGATCGCGTGGGTCGACCCGGGCTCCAGCGCGCGCGCCTCGGCGCACTTGCTCGTGATGCGGTGGGCGATCGACGGCAGCTTGCCCTCCGCCATCAGGGCGTCGGCGAGTTCGACCGGGATCGTCCCCAGGTCGCCCTTGGCCAGGGGGCTCGCCTCGGCGGGCATGGTGAAGCTGTGGGTGAGCGGCGGATCGTCGTCTCGCGCAACCGGTCCCGGCGTCCTCGGTGCAGGACCCCCGTCGTCGTTGTTGCAGGCCGCGAGCACGAGCAAGGTCAAGCCGGCGATCGATCTACGCATGTGAAGGCTCCGAGACGATCCGTGCTGAAACGTGCTCGACCCCGTGGGCCGTCGGGCGCACGGGGTCGAACGGGTTACCGACCTCGGGTCGGTGGCTTACGGGCGGCCCGAGACGGCCACGCAGTTGACGTTCCCTGCGCCATCGGGCGTGCACTCGTACATCTTTCGCAACGCTCCGAACAGGAAGCCGTCGTTGCGAGCGACGTAGAGCTTGCCGTTGTCGTGAGCGACAATCTCGCCGTACGAGCAACCGATCACGGGAAGCGCGATCAGGCTGGCGAGCAATGCAAGCGTCTTGCGCATGAAGAGAGTTCCTCGGCTCTTCGGCGAGCGCCGAAGGCTACGGGCGGCCCTCCATGGCCACGCAAGTCATGTTGCCGGCGCCATCGGGCGTGCACTCGTACATCTTGCGCAGCGCGCCGAACAGGAAGCCGTCGTTGCGAGCGACGTACACCTTGCCGTTGGAGTGGGCAGTCATGCCGCCGTAAGAGCAACCGATGACGGGAAGAGCCACGAGGGCGCTCAGGAGAGCAAGCTTCTTTCGCATGAGAGTTGTTCCTCGATTCGTGGTGAGAGTTGGCTGGGGGCCCTCCCCCAGCGATCGGGCCCCACGCTTATGCCAAAATCCCGCGATTGGGGTCAATTTCCCCAGAGGTGCAGACTTTGCTCGGGACCTAGGTGAATCCCATCGATCGTGTGTGTCCTCATGCCCGCCCACACGTGTAGGACCCTCCGGGACGCATCGCGGTGCGTGACTTTGGACCGCGACGGCACTTGCCGACACGGCACGGTCTCCCGGGCAGGGCGGTGCTCGGGGTGGGAGCGGGGTGCCCCCGACCATAGGTGCTCCTGCCTGGAGCCCCCGGCGCCTACAGACGACGTTGGGCTTCGAATATTCCTCGGCGATACTCTCTTCGCACCAGCGTTCGGGCCCGACCGAACGTGTTGCGCACCTGACGCGAGCCGGGGGACAACATGATCGAGCTGAGCAGGGATCCAGCGGTCGCCGAGCGGCAGATCGAGGCCGTCATCTTCTACCTGACGACCTGCGGCTACATCGACAGCGAGTTCGACCTCACCGAGAAGGCCTTCGTCCGCTCGTTTCTGCGAAAGCTGGTGACCGCCCGCGTCGACGCCCAGGGCGAGCTCGACCCCGAGCTGCGCTTCGAGCAGATCGAGCAGCAGCATGAGCACTACGTCGAGCTGTTCGGGCAGATCGACTACGAGGTGCGATCCCTGTTCACCGAGGCGGTGGCCGAGGGTGAGGATCCCCACTCGTTCGTGCTCGCCAAGCTCAAGCTGCGCTGCTTCGAGCTGTTCCGCGAGCTGTCGCCCGAAAACCAGGCCGCGCTCCTGCAGATCGTCGACGAGTTCATCGGGGCCGACGGCGTGGTTCACCCCGCCGAGGCCAAGTTCCGCAACGACCTTGCTGCCCTGCTCGGGCAGGAGGTCGAGTCCCTCGAAGCCGACGCCTTCGAGGGCAAGGTCGAGATCGAAAAGCCGACGCAGCTCCCCCCCGCCGGCGCCGACCATCCCTTCTTCAAAGGATTCGAACACCACTACTCCCAGGACCCGGCGCGAATCCGCGCCCAGATCGAGGCCGATCTCCGCCTGCTCGATCAGGCCCAGGCCAAGTGGGACGAGCAGCGCGCAGCAGGTCGGGGCCGCCTGGCCGGCAAGCAGTCGCTGGCCGATCTCGACCCCCCGGAGTTCCTCGACGAGCACGTGTACTGCGTGCCCCGAGGACTGGACCGCGACTACGAGCTCATCGTGCTGGGCGACCTGCACGGCTGCTATAGCTGCCTCAAGGGCGCGGTGATGCAGTCGGACTTCATGGAGAAGGTCCGCAAGTTCAAAGCCGACCCCGAAAACAACCCCGACGTGCGCCTGGTGCTGCTGGGCGACTACATCGACCGCGGCCGCTTCAGCTTCAACGGTGTGCTGCGGGCGGTGCTCAAGCTGTTCCTCACGGTGCCCGAGCACGTCTTCGTGCTGCGCGGCAACCACGAGTACTACATCGAGTACCAGGGCAAGGTGTACGGCGGCGTCAAGCCCAGCGACGCCATCAACAGCCTGACGGGGCTTCTGCCCGACGAAGTCTTCGAGCGCTACCTGAAGTTCTTCGAGTCGATGCCCAACAGCCTGTTGTTCGACAACTTCCTGTTCGTGCACGGGGGCATCCCCCGCGACTCGCTGATCGCCGAGCGCTGGAAGGACCTGTCGTCCCTCAACGACCCCGACGTGCGCTTCCAGATGTTGTGGAGCGATCCCAGTCGGGCCGACGTCGTGCCCGACGACCTGCAGCAAGCCAGCGCCCGCTTCGCGTTCGGCCGCAAGCAGTTCCGCAGCTTCATGAGCAAGATCGGCGCCACGGTGATGGTGCGCGGCCACGAGAAGGTGAACGCCGGCTTCAAGGACCACTACCCCAACGACGATGCGCGCCTGTTGACGCTCTTTTCCGCCGGCGGGGTGGCCAACGACGATCTGCCCGAGGACAGCAACTACCGTGACGTCCGTCCCATGGCCCTCACCGTGACCAAGACGGGCGGCGAGACCAAGGTCACCCCCTGGGCGATCGACTACAAGAGCTACCAGGATCCCGAGCGCAACGCCTTTTTCCGCTCCCAGGAAGAAGCGATCACCGGCTGATCCGTTCGACCCGCCGGACGCCTCCCGGCCCGCATCACCGGTCGGGCCTCGCCGCCACGGTGCCGTGCTCGCAGCGGCGTGCGGGTCGGACGTCGTCGACGTCCCGGCTTCGGCTCGCCGCCGCCGGCCGGCCGAGAGTCCCTCGCGGATGCAGCGGGTCGGCGCGGGGGGCACGACGGCGGCGGACGATTGCCGGAGACCGCCGCGATCGTTCATGATGCCGCCCGAGGAGCGCCACCCGGGAGCAGCCCATGCGGATCTTGGTGACGGGAGCAGGCGGCCAGGTCGGCGTGGACCTGATCGCGTCGCTGCGCGAACGCGGCTACGACGTGCACGGCAGCGACGTGGCGGAACGCCCGCTGGGCAACGGTCTCCCCGCCGACGTCCCGTGGCATCGCCTCGACGTCACCGATGCCGACGCGGTCGACACGCTGGTGCGCGAGCTGGCGCCCACGCGGATCTTTCACCTGGCGGCCATCTTGAGCGCGCGCGGCGAACAGATGCCGCAGCGCACCTACGCGGTCAACCAAACCGGCACCTACAACGTGCTCGAGGCGTGCCGCGAGCACGGCGTACGCCAGATGATGTTCACCAGCACCATCGCCGTGTTCGGGCCGGGCCTGCCCGAGGTGGTGCCCGACGACGCGCCGCTGCACCCCACCACCATGTACGGCGTCACCAAGGTGGCGGGGGAGCTGCTGGGCGACTACTACCATCGCCGCTTCGGCCTCGATTTCCGGGGCGTCCGGTTCCCCGGGCTGATCAGCGCCTCGCTGCCGGGCGGGGGCACCAGCGACTACGCGCTGTTCATGTACCTCGACGGCATCCGCTACGGTCGGTACGAGGCGTTTTGTCGGGCGGACACGCGGATCCCCCTCATGTACATGCCCGACGGCATCCGGGCGCTGGTCGAGCTGTCGGAGGCTCCACGCGACGCGCTCCGCCGCTGCGTCTACAACATCGCCGCCTTCAGCCCGACCGCCCAGGAGATCGCCGACAGCGTGGTCCGGGCCCTGCCGGGCACGCAGATCGGGTTCGAGCCCGACCCGCGCCGTCAGGCGATCCTCGACTCGTGGCCGCGGGTCCTCGACGACCAGCCCGCGCGCGAGGACTGGGGGTGGAAGCCCACATACGACCTCGACGCGATGACGGCCGACCTCGTGCCCAAGATGCGCGAGCTGGCCGCTCGCGCCCCCGACCTGCAGCACGCCTGAGCGCGCGTTCGTTCGGCGAGCGCGTACGCTCCAAGCCCGGCGATCCACGAAGGGTCGGCTCGGCTACAATCGACGCATGGTTTCGGGGGCACGGGTGAGGCGAGCTGCCTGGCTGATCGCGACGCTTTTCGTCTGGGGCGGGTGCAAGGACGAGGGCTCGGCCGACGGCGACGGATCCGGGAGCACGGGCAGCGACACGTCCGACCCGACCAGCGCCGAGTCGGCCGACGAGAGCACCGGGCCACCGCCGAGTTGCGTCCCCGGCAGCCGCGATTGCGAGTGCCTCGACGGCACCTGCGTGGGCACCTTGGAGTGCATCGAAGGGGTGTGCCTGCCCGGCCCGGAGATCGAGGTCCCCGGCGATTTCGAGGTGGTCGCGGGGGTGCGCGTGCCCATCGAGATCGAGGTCCAGGCCGACGAGTTCTCGTGGGCCCAGACCGGAGGGCCCACCGCCACGCTGGAAGGGATCGACGCGACGTTGCTGCTGGTCGACGTGCCGGCCGACGCTGCCTCGGGCGAGGTGCTCACCTTCACGGTGACCGCGGTCCAGAACACCATCGAGCGCAGCGCCGAAGTCCACGTCACCGTCATCGAGGCGGTGTTCGAGGACTTCCTGGCCGAGATCGACGACCCGCAGCAACTCGGCACCACCGAAGGGCTGGCGCTCGGAAGCGGAAACATGTGGGTGGTCTCCACCGAGGGATTCGTGTCCCGCTTCAACAGCGAAGGCGCCTTCCAAAACGCGTTCGATCTGGGCGAACCCCACGTCGGCGCACGGTTGGGACGCGTGCCCATCGGCGACGACGACGACATCGACGCGCTCTTGTTGGCCAACCCCGCGTCGGGCCGCGTGGAGTGGATGCACCTGTCCACGGGCGACCTGACGGTGATCACCGACCAGGCCGAGGGCGGGATCCCGCTGGGAGAGGTGAACTACGTGCTTCCGGCCGGCAACGGACGCATCTTCTTCACGAATCGCACCGGCGGACAGGTGTTCCTCCACGATCTGGACGACGGGGTGACCCGCCTCTTCGTCGAAGGTTTGGGCACCAACCCCAACGCCCTGGCCGTCGGACCCGATCAGGGCTACCTGTACGTGGGCACCGTGGGCAAGGTGCACCGCGTGCCCGTGCTGCCCGACGGCACCGCGGGCGACAGCGAGGTGTACCTCGATCTCGGGCCCGACGACGATCCCACGCTGGAGGTCGACGGGCTGGCATTCGACGAGGGCGCCAACCTGTGGGTCGGCACCCCGGGCACCGGCACGCTGCACCTGGCGCGATATCGAGGCAGTGGCGCCACGGAGGTCGTCCGATCCTTCTCGGACGTCGGCGAAGACATCTCCGGCTTCGTCAGCCTGCACTGGGCCGACGGCGCCTTCGGCCGGACGTACCTGTACTGGACCAACCTCGGCGGGCAAACGGTGGGGCGCCTGCGGGTCGGCCTGGAACGCCTGTAAGGACCCGCGCGACCGTTCACGGGGCCCGCGGTGTGCCGCCGTCTCGGGGCCACCGAGGCCCGGGTGGCCCACGAGGGCCACGCGTCGCGAGATCGCGGCGCGCCGACCCGCCCCACGGTCACCCCGCGCCGCCGGTGCTACCATGGGCGGCGATGTTCGAGCAGGCCAAAGAGCACTACGCCCAGATCCTGAAGGAGATCCGAGACGCGGGTCTGTACAAGGACGAGCGGATCATCGAGTCGCCGCAGAGCGCGTCGCTCTCGGTGGCGGGTCGCGAAGTCCTGAACTTCTGCGCGAACAACTACCTGGGGCTGTCGAGCCATCCCGAGGTGATGGAGGCCGCCAAGCGCGCCCTCGACGAACGCGGCTACGGCCTCTCGAGCGTGCGCTTCATCTGCGGCACGCAAGATCGCCACAAGGAGCTGGAGGCGAAGCTCTCCGAGTTCCTCGGCACCGACGACACCATCCTCTACAGCTCGTGCTTCGATGCCAACGGCGGCCTGTTCGAGACCTTGCTCGGCCCCGAGGACGCCATCATCTCCGACGCCCTCAACCACGCCTCGATCATCGACGGCATCCGCCTGTGCAAGGCCCAGCGCCACCGCTACGAGCACGACGACCTCGATCACCTGGAGTCGATCCTCGAGGAGACCCAAAGCGCCCGCCTGCGCATCATCGTCACCGACGGGGTGTTCAGCATGGACGGCGACATCGCGCGGCTGGACCGCATCTGCGATCTCGCCGAGAAGTACGGCGCCATGGTGATGGTCGACGACAGCCACGCCACCGGCTTCGTGGGCAAGACCGGGCGCGGCACTCACGAGCACTGCGGCGTCATGGGCCGCGTCGACGTGATCACCTCCACGCTCGGCAAGGCGCTCGGCGGGGCCTCGGGCGGCTTCACCTCCGGACGCCGAGAGATCGTCGAGCTTCTGCGCAACCGCTCGCGCCCCTACCTGTTCAGCAACACGCTGGCACCGCCCATCGTGGCCGGGTCGCTGGCCGTGCTGCGCCTCCTGTCGAGCAGCACCGCGCTGCGCGACAAGCTCGAGGCCAACACCCGCCGGTTCCGCGAGGGCATGAGCGCCGCCGGATTCCAGATCCGCCCCGGCGAGCACGCCATCGTCCCCATCATGCTGGGCGAGGCGCGGCTCGCCGTGGAGTTCGCCTCCAAGCTGCTCGACGAGGGCATCTACGTGATCGGCTTCAGCTACCCGGTCGTGCCCAAGGGCCAGGCCCGCATCCGCGTCCAACTCTCGGCCGGCCACAGCGAAGCCGACGTCGATCGAGCCATCGATGCCTTCACCAAGGTCGGCAAGTCGCTGGGCGTCATCTCCTGATCCACCACCCGGTCAGGCCAGCACGAGCCACGACCACGCCACGGCCAGCACGATACCCACGCCGCCGACGATCAGACCTCCGGTGAAGAAGTCGCGGCCCTCCACCTTCCCCGTGGAGAACGCGATCGCGTTGGGCGGGGTGGAGACCGGCAGGCACATGGCCACCGAGGCGGCCAGCGCGATGGGCACCACCACCAACGCCTCGTGACCGACGCCCAGCGCCAGCCCCATGGGCACCACGATGTTCGCCGCCGCGGTGTTGCTCATGAAGTTGGACAGGCACGCCGTGGCCGTGGCCAGGATCGCCGCCACCACCACGGGCCGTTGTGCCTGCAAGGGCAGCGCCTCCACCATCCAACGGGCGAGCCCGGTCTCGGAGACCGCGACGCCCAACGACAGCCCGCCGGCCAAGAGCAGCAGCACGTCCCACTGCAGGGTCCGGATGTCCTGCGACCCGAGCACCCCGGTCAGGGTGAACAGCACCACCGGGACGAATGCCACGACCGGCGTCGCGATCCCGTGGACCGGCTCGGTCACCCACAGGGCCACCGTGACGCTGAAGCCGCCGACCACCACCAGCCGCTGCCATCGCGGCATCGCCCCGCCCTGGTCGGCGGCCCCGAGCACCGACAGATCGACCCGTCCCCGTGACGGATAGCGCCGCACCAGGAGCACCCACGCCAGCACCAACAGCACCAGCGAGACCGGGATCCCCACCATCATCCACCCGGCGAAGCCGATGGGCGCGACGTCGGCGAGTTGCCCCGCCGCGATGGCGTTGGGCGGCGTGCCGATGATGGTGCCCATCCCGCCGATGTTGGCGGCGAAAGCCACCCCCACGAGCAGCGCCCGGCCGAAGCGCGGATCCTGCCGATCTCCCAGCAAGGGGGTGAGCACCGCCACCATCATCGCGGTGGTCGCCGTGTTCGACGTGAACATCGAGAACACGCAGGTCACCAGCATCGCGCCGAGCAACACCCGCGAAGGTCGGTCGCCGAACCGCCGCAGCACCAGCACCGAAAACCACCGATCCAGGCCCGACGCCGTCGCGGCCTTGGCCAGCACGAACCCGCTGAAGAACAGCCAGACGAGCGGGCTTCCCCAGGGCTCGATGAAGATCTTCCAGTCGTCGGGACCGGTGGCGAACGGCCCCCCCGGCCGTCCCAGGATGGCGATCTCCAGCCCCATCACCAGGATCGCCACCGCGAAGGCCGGGATCGCCTCGGTCACCCACAGCCCCGCCGCCACCACCAGGATGAACAGCGCCCACACGCCGGCCGGCCCCAGCCCCGGGTAGGCGGGCACCAGGGCCAGCCCTGCCGCTCCGATCACGATGCCCGCGACGTGGGCGGCGGGTCGCCAGCTCGCGACCTCCAGCCTCCCCAGCAGCCGCCCGATCTCCCGCCGCGTGTCCACGCGCGCTCGAAGTAGCACACGACGCCGCTCGCTTGCACGGTGTCACCGGCCGGGGCGAAACCGACGGCGCAATCGCACCGAGGCGCGCGATCGGGCGGCGCGCCATCGCCGGGTGGCGGTCGCCGTCCGCTTCAGGCCCGCTCGTCGACCGCCAGGTAGGCGGCGGCGATGAGCAGCGAGCACATCAACAGTGCGATCGTGATCGTGAAGGGATTGATGTCCATCGGTTCGATTCGCTTTCGCCTCGTGCGGGTCCGAGACGGCTCGGACGTCCGGGTGGCGGAGGTCCGCCGCCCATCGCTCACCCTTCGGAGCGAAAGGCGTGCCAACCCGGCAAGCCCGCCCAGGCTAGCGGAAAAGCCGGGGTGTGAACAGCATCGAGGGCTGTCGCGCGTGGAGTTTCACCACGCTTCGACGCCCCGCGCTGCTGCATCCTGCAGCGCTTCGCCGTGTCGGTGGTCGAACGAACGCGAGGCGCTTCGCACCATGACCCGCGGGTCATCGCACCCACGCGAGCATCGCAGCCCCTTTCTTGTGCGCGCGCTTGCGCTATCATCACGGCCCGGGGCCGTGTTGCGCGGCACCTCCCCTCATCGAGACGGACGCCTTCCCTGTTTTCCCTCCTGGTCGCAGTGTTCGGGTTCTTCTTCCTCCTGGTCGCCGCGTGGGCGGGTTACGGGATCTTCCACATGCTCCGCTCGGCGGAGCGAAACCGCCGCTACCTGGCGGAGGGCAAGGAGGAGCGACCGCTGCAGCTCGACCACCTCAGCCTGCCGCTGCGTCGACTGGCCGAGAGCACCCGCATGCTGCGGATCTCCCTCGAGTCTCCCATCCGCGACATCGTGGAGTTCCGCCAGGGAGAGTTCCACCAGACTGCGGGTGAGGACCTCGAGAGCCTCGACAACATGTTGATGAACCTCAGTCGCGAGCTAGGCGACTGGGTCAGGAGCGTGGAGCTTCTCCCGGAGGTCGACCGCGCCAGGCTCGAGGACCTCGGCATCTCCGCCGATCCCATCCGCAGGGCGCTCGACGAGGAGGGCGGCGCCTTCGAACGCAGGAACCTCCACGTCCCTGGCCGCCCTCCCCTCGACCGCCGCCTCGAGCACATCCGCAGCGAGCTCGCCCGCTTCGAGAGCGCCCTCCAACTCACCTCCGGCCCCTACCGCTGACCCCGGCCGCGTATCGAAGAAGCCACGCAGGACGGACGCTTCCGACCTTTGCCGGCGGGCTCCGGTCGTCGACGGGGCACCCACGAAAATGGGCGGGAGCACCATTGCCCCCGCCCGAGAGAGGTTCACTCGTTGCTCAACCGAGCAGTCCCTGAAGTCGTTCGTTCATCGTCAGCGGGAACATGGCCGCGAGCGGGTTGTCGTTCCCGAGCGCGTACTTGTCCCGCAACGCCTGGTGGATGTGCCCCGGCTTGATCTTCACCGCGGGCTCGGGCGACTTGTCCACCGCCAGCGTGGAGGGGTCGATCCCGTACGCCTGGTGGGTCTCGTTGGTCTCGCCGATCACGTGGTTGCCGGGGATCCCGGCGCCCATCAACAGCATGCTCGACACCGACCAGTGGTCCTTGCCGTTGCCGTCGTTGTACCCGGGCGTGCGACCGAAGTCGGACCCCGCGACGATGACCACCTTGTCGGCCACGCCCTGGCGCTCGGCCTCCTGCATGGCGAAGTCGATGCCGCTGAGGAGCTGCTCGAGCCGGGGAATGTGGCTCCCGTCGTGGTTGCCGTGCGTGTCGAACCCGCCGATGTTGAGGTTGGCCGCGATGCAGATGCCGGCCCTGTAGGCCGCGATGGCGATGGCGGCCTGCCGCGCCAGGTTCTCCTGGGGGAGCTGCTCGGGCAGGTACTCCTGAAGCCGCTTCAGCTCGTTGGAGCCGCTGCGTGCCGTCCATAGGGTGTTGATCGCCGCGCGGATCTTCGGCAGCCCCTGCCCGTCGTGCAGCGCCTTGTCGCGGTGCCACTGCGCTTCCTCGATGAGCTCGAGCGCCCGCTCGGAGTGGAACGTCGAGGTCTCGTCGTTCGGGTTGATCCGCGTCGGGTACGCGAGGTTCTGGAGCACGTTGATGTTCGCCGCTCGCGTCTTGGCGACGATGCCCTCGGTGAGGTCGAACCCACCGTAGGTGAGGAACGACATCGGCAACGCGCTGTCGAACGTGGCCGCGAGGTACGCCCCCAGCGACGGATGACCCTCGGACAGCCGCCCGCTCCACTGGTGGCGCGAGCCCGCATCGTGACCGTTGGTCTCCATGTCGATGCCGTTGATGACGGTCAACCGGTCGTAGTACGTCTCGAAGAAGTACGGGATGACCCCGGTCGAGTTGGCGTCGTCGGGGAAGTTGCCCGGGAACCGGATGTTGCCCGCCTGCTGGATGTCCTCGGCCAGGTAGTGGTTCATCGGGTTGGGGTCGTTCTCGCTCTTGGCCCCCTTGGGGTCGCAGAAGCTGGTGGGATCCCAGCCGCCACCGGCGTTGAACAGCAAGAACAGATGCCCGGTGTAGGCGTCCGCGATGCCCTTGCGCCCGGCACTCAGGTCACGTCCGCCGAAGGCCGACGGCGTGATGACGGAGAGTCCGGCACACGAGGCGAGTTTCAGAAAGTCTCGACGGTCCATTGCTTTGCCCTCCTCTCCCTTACTCGTGCAGGAACTTGTAGTCCGAAAGCATGTAGGTCATGATCGCCATCCAGGCCCGGATGGTGTAGTGCCGGTCGCTCGTGACGGCCTTCCCTTCGGGGTACGGCTCGCCGGTCCAGTAGTCCGAGGTCGCCGCGCAGATGCCCGGGATGTTGATGTCGTACTCGCCGGCTTCCATCCCGCGCTGCCCGTCCTTCCACACCGACAAGAACAGCTCGTAGGTGCGGTTGATCTCCGGGTCGTTGATGTCGAGGTAGTCGCCGTGCAGCCGTTGGTGCAAAAGCTGGATGTTGGCCCGGATCGCGGCGGCCGCCGCCGGGATCTCGAACCCGTTGCTGTCCTCCGGCGCGTAGTCGGCCTCCACCAACGGGAACATCACGCGATCCGCCGGATCCTTGGCGAAGTCCTGCGGAACGGTGAGGCACGCCATCTCGTTGGCCATGCGCTTGGCGACGTTGGCCATGATGCCGTTGGGCTCGGTGACCCGCGTGATGACGTCGTCGTGATTGATGCCGCCGTACAGGATCTTGTAGACGTTCTCCTGCAGCAGGTAGTCCGCGTTGTCCACGTTCATCCCGCGCCAGGGGTACCCGGTGGCGGCGATGATCTTCCGGTTGAGCTGCTCGGGGATGAGCAGCCGCCCCGTGCCGACCTCGGCCAGCTCGAGCTCGCGGGTCTCGTCGAGGCCCTCGGCGTCGTAAGCCCGGTAGTACGGAGTCTTGACGATCTCCTTGACCACCGTCTTGAGGTTGTAGTTGCTCTCGGCGAACTTGGCGACGATGCCGTTGAAGATGTCCGCCTGCACCCTCGCGGCGCGGATGCCCTCCAGGTAGCCCTCGTCGTTGGGGTTGCTGGGCTCCTTGAGCGGGTCTTGCCCCGACAGGCCCTTGAACATGATGAGGACCGCCGACATCGCGAAGCGCGGATCCTCGACCACCTGCTTGGCCAGCCACTGCAGCGCCGCGGGGGTATGCTCGAACGGCATGACCTGATCGCCGAACCCCGGCGGCCGCATGTCGGGGTACCACCCGTCGAGCCGGGGCCGGTACTGCCCGGCGTCGTCCCAGTTCTGGAAGGCCGCCGCCACCGGATCGATGATCGAGTGGCACATCGTGCACTTCTCGTTGTTCATCGTGGGGTTGAGCCCCAAGATGGACGAGGCGTCCACCGGGCGGTCCCCGAGCGCTTGCACGTCGGTGGCCAAGAAGAACTGGTACAGCATCCGGGCGCGGTGCCGGTTGCGGTTGGTCTCCGTGGTCGGAAACCGGTTCAAGAACACGTGGTTGGTCAAGATGCCGGCGTGGGGAACCCCCGGAACCTTCGCCGGGACGAACGTCTCGTAGTCGGCCTCGCCCGAGAAGTTCACCCCGTAGACCTTGGCCGAGTACCAGTTCACCATCGTGTAGTCGGCGGTGAGGATCTCCTTGTAGGGGAGGTCGTTGCGCACCACGTAGGCGACGAGCTCGACCGCCTCGCGGGCGACGGCCTTGTTGCTGAAGCTCGCGGCGATCTCGGCCTCGCCCTCGGGGAGCTCCTCGAACCACCGAGCATTGGGGTAGTCGGGGTTGTCGTCGTCTTGGTTGAGCAGGTCGATGGCGTCGGTGTTGTCGTAGTAGCGGTCGAGCAGGAAGTGATCGTTGTAGATCTCCTTGAGACGCACGTAGAACTCGTCTTGCGTCATCAGCTCGTCGAGCACCTCGTCAAGCGCCTCGAAGCCGCCGTCGCGCACCCGCTGTTCCTCCTCGGGGGTGGGCAGGCGACCGACCAACGACAGGGTCGCCTTGCGCAGGGTCGCGACCTCGTCGAGCAACATCACGCCCTCGAAGAACTGCTCGGCGGCCGTACCATCGTCTTCACACGTGGTGGGTTTCTCGATGCGAGCGATCATCTCCTCGAACGCGGCGTACTCCTCACTGTCCTTCTTGAAGCGCTCGCCGCCGGGGTGGCCGAGCTGCCCCGTGGGCTTGAGCAGCACCCACGGCGTGCCCTCGTACTCCAGCTTCGACATCTGCTTGAAGACTTCGAGGTTGCGCTCCAGGTAGTCGGGCCCCCACGCCGAGTCGACCAGGATGAACTCCGAGTTCTTGGCCTCTCCCGTCGGGTTGTGACAGGTCGCGCAGTCGTTCGCCATGATGTTGGCGTAGATGTTTTCCTGGAAGAACTGCTGATCCGAGATGCACTCGTCGCGATCTTCCGAGCTCGCCTCCCCACCGCAGGCGTTGACCGCCAACGATGCGAACAGGCCCAACGTGACGCCGATTCCCAGCGTCTTGGCTGTCTTTCGCACGCGCTTCATCGTCATCCCTCTTCCCTGAGAGTGCTTCGGCGGTCGCCCGACCTCCGCGATCCGCCGCAACGCTCGACACCTTGCAATCTCGATCGAGACTCTAAAGGAGAGGCAGCTCCGATCGCAAGGTGGGCGCGTGTGGTCGAACCCTCGAATTCGGGCGCGCATCAGGGGTTACGAGCCGGTTTCCGGCCGGGGGCACGCGGCCACAGCGGACGTGTTGGGGCGTCGAAGCGACACCGCGTCGGCGAGGTATCGCGTGGTCTGACCGCGGGAAATCTCGAGCACGTTCGCGCCCGGGGCCGACCCGAGCACCACGCGTGGGGACGACAACCCCCACGACACGACACCCGAATTTCAGATCGGCCACCGTCGAAAAAAATCGACGCCCTGCGACAAAAGATCGATCCAGGCCACCCGGAAAGCACTGCGGACCCGGCGTCACGACGGCCGCGCGACACGCGACGCGCTCGACACCGACCGCGCAGCGTCGAGCCTGCGATTCTCGCCCGGGTCGAACGGGCCGTCAGGTGCCACCCGTCGTCATGCCCGTGTCCGTACCGTCGTCGTCTCCGGCATCCATCCCGGTCGTGGTGTCGTCCATCCCGGTCGTGGTGTCGTCCATCCCGGTCGTGGTGTCGTCCATCCCGGTGTCGTTGCCGGTCGTGTCGTTTCCGGTGTCGTCGTTCTCGGGGACGCACACCCCGTTCTCGCAGTCCTCGTCGCTCCCGCAACCGGGAGCACACTGACCGCCACAACCGTCGGAGCCACACTGCCGTCCTGCGCATTGCGGGACGCAGTCGCACGCGAGGCCGTTGGCCGCGTAGCCATCGTCGCACACACACACGGCGGTGTCGCCCTGCACTTCGCACGTCCCTCGACCCGAGCACGTCTCCTGGAAGCAGGGACTCGTATCGAAGCTGAAGAACCCGAGCTGGTAGGCGAGGTCGTCGTTGCCGCCGACGACCCCGACGGTGACCGGCGTGTCGAGCTTGCCCGCCAAGAACGGCACGACGTCGAACTCGACCTCCGCGCTGGTCACCCGCACCGTGGCCGTCAGTGGCCCGTCCGCACAACCGGCCGCCAACGAACCGCCCAGCACGTTCTCCAGCTTGAAGCCGCAGTCTCCCTCGCCGGCGCCGTTGAGCGGCTTTTCGTAGGCGCCGCTCATGTCGTAGATCGTCAGCGCGAGGTTCAGACGCGGCGACTCGGTCAGCGCCGCCTTGAAGTGGACCGTGTCGCGCCAGGGCGTCCCCGCGTCTTGCAGGGTGGGACCGAGCATCGGCTCGATCATCGTCGTGAGCTGCGTCCCCGCCTCGGCGATCGCCACCGTGCCCAGCTCGTTGACGAACGCCCGCGTGCCGATCGCCGCCACCGTCAGGCCGTCCTGCTCGAACAGCACCGCCGGCGACTCGGGCCCGCCTGCGTAGGTGAGCGTGGCGGGCAACCGCAGGATCAAACCGTCGGGGAAGATCGCCCGCGCCCCACCGGACTGCTTGAAATCCCCGACCGAGAGATCGGCCTTCGACGTGCGGATCTCGAGCTCGGTCTCGGCCGTCAGCGCCCCCACCGGCACCTCCAACGTGATCCCTCCGCCGGCGATCGAGCCCCCTTCGGGGCCGATGGTCTGACGCGCGATCACGTCGCCGAGCTCCTCACCCGCGTCGTCCTTGCACCCTCCCGTCAGCGCACCGAGAACGATCACGCCCACGACGAGCTCCCACCTTTTCGTCGAATGGCTTGGCACGTCCTCCAATCTACACGAGCCTTCGCCCACTTCGGAGCGCCCCAAGTGCCCATGCACTCGGATGACCTCAAGCACCACGCGGCG
>CAZYSW010000078.1:0-16162 GCA_964650105.1 uncultured Nannocystaceae bacterium | reverse complement strand
GTGGCAGGTGACGGAGGGGCTTCGGGACGGGCGCTGGGGGGCGCCAAGGTGACCTTGGCGAACGGGGAGTCTTCGCAGGCCTTGCCGCACAGGGCGACGGCGCGCTGGCGGGCGGCATCGAGGGCCGAAAACCACGTTTGGCGGGTGGGGAAGAGGTTGTCGCGGCCGATGACGTCGGCGACGCCCGAGTGTTCGAGGATCGCCATGGTGCTGGGTGTCATGCCGACGAGGATGAGGTGTTGGCCGCGCGCGGCCATGGTGACGGCGGTGGACTCGAAGACGCCGGCGGTGGTGAAGTCGATGGAGTGGGCGCGCTTGAGCCGAACGATGACGACGGAGACGTCGGACGGACGGGCGGCTTCGTCGAGCGCGGCCTGCAACTCGCCGGCCGCCGCGAAGAAGAGCGAGCCTTCGAAGTGTAGGATCCGGATCGGGGGGCACTTGCCCGGCTCGAAGGGCCCCGTGCGAAGGGGTTGCTCCTGCAGCATGCCGTCTTCGCCGAGGACGAGCTCGCGCACGTGGAGCAGCCGGGCGTTGCGGAGAAACAGAACGATGGAAATCGCCACCCCGAGGTAGATGGCCTGATCGAGGGAGAGCACCCAGGTTCCGACGAGCGTGGCGGTGAAGGCCATGGCGTCGCCCAGTGAGGCGTGGAGGGTGCGGTTGATCCGCCGGAGGTCGACGAGGTCGAGGCCGAGCACCACGAGCAGACCGGCCAGGCTGGCGACGGGGGTGTGACCGAGAATCCGGCCGAGAAACAGGAGGACGACCAAGGTCAAGGTCCCGGTGAGGACGCCGGAGAGGCGGGTCTTGCCGCCGAGGCGCTCGTTGAGGAGCGAACGGGACAGGCTGCCACTGATGGGATAGCCGCCGAAGAACGCCGCGCCGAGGTTGGCCACGCCCTGGCCGAAGAACTCGGTGGAGGGCTCGAGCCGATCGCCGGTGCGGGAGGCGATGGAGCGGGCGACGGCGGTGGACTCGACGAGCGACAGAACCGTGCAGGCCAACGCGGGGGACAGAAGGGAGAGCACGGCGTCGAAGTCGGGCACCGTGAAGGGGGGAAGGCTGTTGGGGATCGGGGAAAGGTCGGCGATGACCCGCAGGCCGTGCGCTTCGAGATCGAACGCCAGGTTGACGACGATCGAGAGCACCATCACCACGATGGACGGCGGGAGGCGGCGGCGAAACATCCGGTTGAGCCGGCGGAGCGTCAGGATGGCGGCGATCGTGCCGAGGGCGACGACGAGCGGGAGGGTTCGGGTCTCGCCCAGGTGTTCGAACCAGTAGGGGAGGGTAACCCACAGCTTCGCTGCGGGCACCGTGGTGCCGGTGATGTTGTGGAGCTGGCCGACGGCAATGAGGATGCCGGCGCCGGTGATGTAGCCGAGGACGACCGAGCTCGAGATGTAGTCGACGAGGGTGCCGAGGCGAAGAATTCCTGCGCCGACTTGAAACAGGCCGACGATGAACGCGAGGGTGACGGCGGCCTGGGCCGGGCTGACGCCGAGATGGGGGCCGAGCGATGCACCGACCAGGAGGCTCAGCGCGTTGGTCGGCCCGGCGACGACGTGCCTCGAGCTGCGGAACAGCGCTCCGAGGATGGTGGGGATCCCGGCCGCGTACAGGCCCATGGCCGGGGGGAGGCCGGCGATGGTGGCGTAGGCGAGCCCCTGCGGGACGGCGATGAACAGGATGGCGAACGCCGGAACGACGTCCGCCGACAGGTCGCGGCGATCGTAGCGCAGCGAGAACGCGGGAAGCGGCAGGCGGAAGCGAGGCGATGCCACCGCAGGGAGTGTCGCAAGTTTCAGGCCAGGGTCGAGCCTCGGAGGGAACGCGGCGTCCGCGAGGCGGTGAGCGCGGGGTGGGAGCAACGACGCATGGACGCTCGCTGTGACGGGGTCGGGCCGAGCGGCGTGAATCGACGCCGACGTCGCCTCGCTTTTCGTGGTCGAGAGGTCGCGCGACTGCCGAAGTCCCTCCCGTGCGATGGGCACGAGGGGGTGCTCGCACGGACAAATGGAAGGAGTCGGGTCAGGGGCAGCTCACTCGGGCACACAGGTCGGCGCACTGTCGTTCGACGCAGGTGATCGCGGCGTCGACGGCAGAGCAGGTGCCGCGCTGGGTGCACGACATGCAGCACAGGTCGACGCACGATTGCTGCAGGCCGTCGTCGGGGCACATGGAGTCGATGCAGGTGAGCGAGGGTGTGCAGTCGCTGCTCATGTAGCAGGTCTCGAAGACGGCCATGCAGGGGCCTGCTTCGGCGCAGGCCCAGCAGGTGGCGCAGTCGGTGGGAGCGTCGCAGCTCGGGCCGCCGCTCGAGGAGCCGTCCGCGGTGGTGTCGGAGGAGCCGGTCGCAGGAGCGGTGGTCGAATCGGTGGTGTCGTCGTCGTTGGTCGTCGTTGCGGGTGCAGTGGTGTCGGAGATCGATGCGTCGGTTGCCGCGGTGGTGATGCCCGAGGTGGAAGTGTCGGTTTCGCCGGGGCAGTCGGGCGGGCAGGTGGCCGCGGTGGTGCCGTCGTCGGAGGTGTCGCCGCAGGAGAGCACGAGCAGGACCGACAGCCACCATCGACGCATGGATCGAGCCTACCGCAATCGCGTCCGCCCCGGTCACGGCGCGTCCACGACGCGGCCGAGCGTTCGTTCTCTCGGGCCGGCGCACGGGCGATGGGACAGCTTCGGGCGGCCAGCGTCGCTGGCGTTGGGCGGTCTTGCTAAGCTGGGCCGCGATGCTGGAGATCGGGGCCGCGAAGACGGACATCACGGTGTGGGAGCCCGGGCTGGGCATGATGGGCTGGGGGATGCTCGACAACCGTTGCGAGCAGGTGGCCACGCCGCTGCACGCTCGGGCGTTCGTGTTGCGCGACCCGGGGACGGGCAAGCGTGTGGCCCTGGTGTGCGTGGAGCTGTGCTTCGTTTCGATCGCGCTGCGCGAGCGAGTGTGCTCGATCTTGCGGTCGGAGCACGCGGAGCTGGGGCTAGACCTCGAGAACGTGATGATGATGGCCACGCACACCCACAGCGGGCCGGGAGGGTACACGCACTATGCCTTCTACAATGTGACGATCCCCGGGTTCGCGCCCTCGGTGCTGGAGGGGTTGGCGCGGCGTATCGCCGATTGCATCGTGGCCGCGGCGGTCGAGGCGGTGCCGGGCGAGGTGCGCTACGGGGAGGATGCGTTCGCGCCCGAGGTCGAGGTGGCGTTCAACCGATCCGTACCCTCGTACAACCAAAACCCCGACGTCGAGCCGGTGTCGACCAAGACGCCCGAGTTGGCGCTGGATCGGACGCTTCGTTTGCTGCGCTTCGATGCGGCGGACGATCGGGCCATCGGATCGATCAACTGGTTTGCCGTGCACTGCACGAGCGTGCACAGCGACAACACCGCGATTCACTTCGACAACAAGGGGTATGCCGCGCAGTTCGTGGAGGAGGCGCTCGGGGGGGAGAAGGTGGCGGCGTTCGCTCAGGGAGCGACCGGCGACGTGACCCCGAACGTCTGGAGGCATCCGGGTCGACCGTGGATGCGGGGGAAGTACCCCGACGACGATCAAAGCGCGCGATTCAACGGACGGTTGCAGGCCGACCAGGCGCTGAAGGTGCTGGCATTGGCCGAGCAGACGCCGGCGCTGGCTCCCCGGCTGGAATACGCGCACGCGTTCGTGGACATGGCGGACGTGGAAGTGGATCCGAAATTCGTGGATGGGCGGAGGGGATTGCGCACCAGCCCGGCGGAGATCGGGATGGCGATGTTCTTCGGCACCGAGGAGGGCCCTGGATTGCCTCGACGCTTTCGCTTCGTGCAAGAATGGATCGCGCGGGGGCGCAGGCTGCGGCGTGGGGGCAGCGGGGATCCGGTGCGCGACGCGTCGCAAGCCGAGAAGATCCCGTGGGTCGAGAGCGGGAGGCGGCGGATCCTCGGCGTGGAGCGGCTGAGCAGGCTTCCGCTGCCGTGGCGTCTGCACGGCGCCCTGCAGATGGTGCGGGAAATGGGGCGAGACGACGGGGACGGCAAGCCGTGGACGCCGAACGTTCTTCCCGCGCAGATCGTCGTCATCGGGGATCTGGCGGTCGCCGCGGTTCCGGGGGAGTTCACGACGGTTTCGGGGCTGCGGCTGAGGGCTTCCATTCGGCGGGCGCTGGGGGTGAAGGAGGTGGTGCTCGCCGGGTACGCCAACGCGTACGCGGGATACGTCACCACGCCCGAGGAATACGCCCTGCAGGACTACGAGGGGGCGAGCACGCACTTCGGCAAATGGACGCTGCCGGCGTGGCAGACGGAGTTCGACCGACTCGCCAGGGCGCTGGTGGAGGGGCGCACGTCGCCACGCCCGCAGGTGCGGCCACACGCGTTCACGGAGCGGGAACTGGCGTTGCGTTCGTTCGCGGGCGTCGGCGGGTAGGGTGCGCGAGCCATCGAGCATGGGCCTCGAGCAGACCGTCGCGGCGACGACCGACGAGACGAGAGCCTCGACGTCGACGGGCGCGATGCCGGCGTCGATCGACCGTTACGTGCTGCTGGAGCGGGTGGGCGCGGGCGGGATGGGGGTCGTGTACGCGGCGTACGATCCCGAGCTCGATCGGCGCGTGGCCCTCAAGGTGCTGCACGGGGATCGGGGAGGGCCGGATGCGACCGAGGGGCAACGTCGCTTGCTTCGAGAGGCGCAGGCGATGGCCCGGCTGTCGCACCCCAACGTGGTGGCGGTCCACGACGCGGGGACCTACGAGGGTCGGGTGTGGGTGGCGATGGAGTTCGTCCAGGGGCAGACGCTGCGCACCTGGCAAGAGGGCGAGCATCCCTGGGACGAGGTGCTCTCGGTGTACCTCCGCGCCGGGCGGGGGTTGGCGGCCGCCCACGTGGCGGGCCTGGTCCATCGCGACTTCAAGCCGGACAACGTGATGATCGGGAACGATGGCCGGGTTCGCGTGATGGACTTCGGGAGCAACTGGCCGTGGCCCGTGCGGAGCGCTGGGCGGGCCGATCGACGGCCGTCTTGGAGGTGCTCCGGGAGGCGACCGAGCTCGCCGAATCCACCGCCTATCGCCCGATCGTCGCCGAGGCCAAGCTCGAGCTGGGGTTGGTGCTGGAGGGGGCAGGCAAGCCCGACGAGGCCATCTCGATGCTGGAAGAGGCGTGCTTTACCGCCGGTGGCATCCCGCACGAGTCGCTGGCGACCCAGGCGGCGGCCGAGCTCGCGCGCCTGGTGGCCGGCCAGGACGTGGCGGCGGGTCGAACCTGGGGGCGCCACGCTGCGATGGCGCTGGAACGCACCCGCGGGGAGGATGCGCTGCTCGCCGCGGCGGTGGCGATCGGGCGTGGGGTCGCGGCCCATGTCGCCGGGGACTACCAGGCAGCGTACGAGCATTCGATGCGTGCGCTCGAGCTGGCGCTTTAGCTGGGCGTGCGCGATGGTGATTCGGCGCTCGACCTGGCGCCGGTGCGATTCGCTCTGGCCCAGGCGATCGTCGACGAGGATCCGACACGCGCGAGGCGGCTGAGCGAGGAAGCGCTCGCCGGGTTCGTGGAGGGGCACGCCGACGAGCAGGCCGAGCAGGTGCGCGCATTTCAGGCGCGTGCGCTCACCGACGGAGGGCGAGCACCGACGCGGTGATCGGGCCGCCGGACCGTGCGCTCGGTGACGCGAGTGGTGTGGCCCGTGAGCGCGGGGGTCGGTCAGCGGGTGAGCGATGCGGAATGGAATGCGGTCATCTGGGGGGCGCGCGGCATGACGAGGGCGGTGACGAGATAGACGACGATCCCGGGGCCGCCGGCGAGGGTAGCGAGGACGAACGCGAGCCGGACCAGGGTGGGATCCCAGTCGTAGCGCTCGGCGATGCCGCCGCATACCCCCCACACGACGCGGTTGCGGTTGGACCGAGTGAGGTGAGCCATTGCGGATGGGTGGTACCCGTCCGCCGGGGGATCGATTGCGTTTCAGGCGGTCGGCGGGCGATCGTCGGTCTCGACGGCCGTGGGCCGCGGCGTGCTGCGCTCCACGACCACTTGTGGATCGATCTGCCGGGCCTGCTGCTGCTTGAACTTGCGCATGGCGACGTAGGCCTGCTGGGCGAGGACGGCCGAACTCGTCCAGGTGAGCGTGTGACCGGTGACCTGGACCGCGACGCCCACCGTGGGCGTCGGCTCACCGGGCCGGGAGCGCAACTGGGGGTTCATGCCCACCATGAGCAGGATCGCGCCGACGACGAGGGCCAGAAACGCGACGTACGAGATCGAGAAGCCTCGTTTGGGGTGGCTCATGCGCGCAAGCTTGCCAGAGTTGCTGCGCACGTTGCCAGGCGGGTGCGGCGCGTCCCGCATGGAGCTCAGTGAACGCGGCGGCGAGGCGGCGGTGCGGTGAACTCGCGGGTGCCCGGCCAGGGGTCGGCACCGACGGGCTGGACGGCGAACGTCAGGTCGACGGGGACGCCCTTGGCCGCGAGGGCCTCGGCGGTGTCGTAGCGCAGGGTGACGCGTACGTCGGGGCGTCGAGCGTTGCGGCGCACGAAGGTGACTTCGCGGACGCGGCTGAGTCGTGTCTCGGCGAACTCGGTCCCGAGCGCTTGGCGGGCGTTCTCGGTCGTGTCGCGGTGGGAGCGGGCCTCGCCGGGCTCGCTCTTCTTGGAAGGGGCCGGCGTGTCGGGACGTGCCCGCGGATCGGTGGCCGGCGCGGTGGAACGTCGCGCCACGGTACCTCCGCGCGGTGGGTCGACACGTTCCTCGAAGGCGGCCACGCCGATGACGCCGGCGTGCTGGGGCGTGCCGTGGAGGGCGGTGAAGCTGTCGTGGACGTCCGAGAAGCGGAACGCGGCGACGCGATCGAGCGAGCGGCGAAAACCGTCGATCACGACGCTGCCGAAGGGATCGATCACGTAGCCGCGCTGACGCGTGAAGTCGCCGAGCCGACCGGTGAGGACGTCGCGGCCGTCGACCGTGACGACGACTTCGAGGCGTCGGGCGGTGTTGTTGCGGACTCGGATCGCGTAGCGTTCGCCCGGCGTCCCCGCCACGAAGGTCGTGCCGCGGTGTCGAACGGTGGGGAGGGTCATGCCGTCGTCGCCTTCGAGCGAGACGGTGATCGGCTCGCGTACGGCCACCGATCGCCACGGAGCGCGGTCGTGCGCGTGGGCGAGCGAGGGGAAGGCGATGCCGGCGGCGAGCAGGGAGAGGAGGGCGTGGCGGCGAGTCGTGCGCATCTTGGGCTCCAAAGCGACGGGGCCGGACAACGCGCGGCGGGGCGGATCGATCTGCGGAAGGGAAGTACGTGCCCGGCCGCATTGCAGTGAGCCGAACCCGAGGGGCCGGGCGGAGGTTCGGCTGGCGGGTTCGGCGCGCTGAGGGCGTTCCCGCGGCCGCGCGGTGTTTCGTGCGGGTGGGCGCGGGCGAGCGCGCCGCGATTCTTCTCACTCGCTGGTCGAGCCCGTGGTGCCGCCCGTGTCGGCCTCGGTGGCCGTGGTGCCGGTGTCGGAGTCCGCCGCGGTGGTCGAGCTGCTGCCGTCGGTGTCGGTGTCGGTGTCGGTGTCGGTCGGGCTGGAGGTCGAGGTCCACTCGGTGGTCGTGGGAACGCCGTAGGCGGATTCATCCGCGAAGCCGCTCGACTCCGCGATGCTGTCGTGCGCGGTGCTGGTGTGCGAATCAGTTCCGTCACTCGATTGTGACGTGGGGCCCGTGTCGGTGGTCGTGCTGGACTCGGTACTGCCCGTGGGCATGTCGCCGCCATCGGACGTGCACGCGGCCGGGGCGAGCCCGAGTAGGACCGCCCCCGTCACACGTCCGCGTGCGGTGCCGTCGACGTGCACCAGAGCACCGCAGTGGGGACACACCGGGCCCCCCCGCGACGTGAGCAAAGCAACGAGAGCAGGCGATCAGTTTGGGCACGTAGACCCCCTCGGTGGACTCTCCGCCAGGATCGCCGCCCTCGCACGGGCGGTCAACGAAGCGGGCGGGTTCGTCACGCGATCGCCTCGATCGGCCCCACCAGGCCCGGATCGCAACGCCCGGGAGCGGACGAGCGCGTGGAGGGGACGGCCGAGCCCTCGCCGCGATGGGTCTCGCCGCGCCGCGGAACGTGGAGCCACCAGCGTGCGTGCAGACGAAGCCCTTGCCAATCGGCATCGAATCGCGCCTAATCCACGAGGTTCGTCGAGCACGGCGAGAGGAGTTTGCGACATGACGAGACGCGTTCACTCGAGGTGGGCCTTGATCAGCGCCCTGGCGGTCGTTGCCCCGGCATGCGGGGACGACGGGAGTGGCGGCAGCGGAGGGACCGAGGGGGAGACGGAGACCGACGGCAGCACGGGGACCGCGACCGACACCGCGAGCACGGATCCGAGCGCCACGGCGACCCAGACGGCATCGAATTCGGCGACGGATTCCGACACCTCGCCGACCACCGATCCGACCGCGGGGACGGAATCGGATACCGATTCTCCGGCGACGACGGGGACCGGAACCACGGGCGTGGACGGCACCGACACCGAGGCGACCGAAACCGGTGACTCCACCGGAGAGGACGACACGACGGGCCAGAGCGGCTACAGCATCAGCGGTACGTTCCGGCGCAGCGTGACCGCGACGATCGGGTTCGGCAACGACGGGATCGGTGACGCGTACATCGGAGCGCTGGTGGCCTGCGAGCAGGATGCGGAGGATGCCGGCGGCACGGTCGTGGAGAATGCCGACCTTTCCAGCACGGAAAACACGGTGGAGTTCACCATCGAAGGGCTCGAAGACGGCACCTACTACATCGCCGGGTTCTTCGACGACAACCAGAATGCGGACCCGAACGATCCCGCGCCGGACATGGGGGACTTCGCCACCACGCAAGGTCTGGGTATCGGATGCGTGGAGGTGACGGTGGACGGGGCCGACGTCACCGACGTCGAAGTGGTCTTCAACTTCACCGTCCCGTTCTGATCGAAGACGGCGTGCGCGACGACGGGCCGCTCCGACCGAGGCGGCCCGTCCGCCTTGCGTGGGGGCCAGGGCCTACTCGTGCGGAGCACCCGGGAAGGCGGCGAGCCACCGGGCGATCTCGTCGGCGCGCGCGGTCTGTTCGTCGCCCAGATCGGCCAGCGCGGCCTCGGCGAGCGAGCGCGCCCGCGCGGGGTCGACATCGACGAGGGCGCGAGCGAGTGCGAAGTTCGTCCGCGCCCGCTCACCCATGGGCAAGTCGATCCCCTCGCGCAACGCGAACGCCCGCTCCAGAACCTCTCGGGCCTGGTCGATCTCGCCCAGCGCCAGACGGGCTTCGCCGAGGCCGGTGAGCGCGTAGGCGAGATCGGGGTTGTCGCTGCCGAAGACCGGCTCGAACAGGGCGAGCGCGCGGAGCTGGTGCTCGGCGGCCTCCTTCGCGCGTCCGTCGGCCAGCGCTACGTCACCGAGGTTGGCATACACCAGCCCGAGGTCGGGGTGGTCGGCGGCGAGTTTCTCCGACCAGACCCTGAGGGTGCGGTGATAGAGGCGCTCCGCTTCGCGAAGCTCGCCGAGCTGGAACAGGGCCACGCCCAGATTCATCTCCGACATCGCGGTGGAAGGGTGATTGGAGCCGTAGACCTTCTGCTTGATCGCCAGCGACCGCTGCAGGACGTCGCGGGCGTCCTCGAATCGGTTCTGGGCGATCAGCACGTTACCCAGGTTTTCGAGCGACGGGGTGAGCCGGATGTCCTCGGCGCCGTACCGGGACTCCGCGAACGCCAGGATCTCGCGATGCTCCCGTTCCGCCTCCTCGGAGCGGCCCAGGGCCAACAGCACGACCGCGTGATTGTTGAGGCTGTCCATGTAGCGGGTGTTCTCCTTGCCGAACACGCGCTCGATGATCGCGAGGTTCTGCTCGAACAGGCCGAGTGCCCGCGCGTAGTCGCCCCGTGAGTAGGCGTCGTTGGCGAGCGAGTGCACGGCGCTCGCCGTTACGGGGTGATCGGGACCGAAACGCGCCAGGACGGAGGCGTGGAACTGCTCGAGGAGCGCCTGCGCTTCGTCGAAGTGGCCCCGCTCGCGGAGAGCCGTCGCCAGGCGTTGCTGGGCGAAGTCGCGATCTTCGGCCTCGACGCCCGCCGCCTGCAGCAGATCGAGGCCGCGCCGGAGACTTTCGACCGCGCGCTCGTATTCGCCGCGCTTGATCGCGATGGTCCCACGCGTGATCTCTAGTCTCGCCACCAGCGTGTCGGGGGATCCGATGCGCTTCACGGCGGCTTCGGCGTGGGCCAGCCACGCGTCACCCGCGGACGCATCGGAGAGGTCGTAGCCGTACGTGGTCGCGAGCTGGATGGCGGCGTCGATGCGGTTCCAGTCGTCGCCGGCGCGGTCCGCCTCGTGGTAGGCGCGGATCCAGTGCTCGTTCTCCTTCTCGTTCTCGCCACGGGCACCGTGTAGGATTCCGAGCAGGGCCTCGAACCGCTGGCTGGTCGGTGGATCGTCCAGCGCCTTTACGCGCGACGCGAGGGCTTCGGCACGAGCGAGCGCGTTCGCGTGGTCGCCGAGCTCCGAAGCGGCTGCCGCGGCATCGAGCTCGGCTGCGATGGCCTCGGCTTCCACGGCAGCGTCGCCGACCAAGGGCGGACGTGCGGCGAGCAAGCGTTGCGAGTCGGCGCAGGCGTCGAGATCGGGCAACGTCCGGACAGCATCGGGCGCGCGCTCGACCACGGCCTCGTCTGCGGTGCTCAGACGCGCCACCAGGGCGGCCACTTCGGAGCGGGCGCGATCGAGGCAGTGCATCCGGCGATCGAGCAGGGCCTCGGATTGCTCGTGCCGCACGTGCGTCGCTTCGCAGGCCTCGCGGTGTGCGTCTGCCCATCGTGCGGTCCATCGGTCGAGTGCTTCGCGGGCCTGGGCGGCGGCATGACCCGCGTAGGGCAGGTTCGTGGCGTGGAAGGAGCGTTCGAGCTGGTCGGCGTGAGCGTCGTTCCAGATCTCGGCGATGCGAGGGGCGCCGCTCGTGCACGGCGGCTCGCGATCGGGATTGCGCAGGTACAGCGCTGCGCCGACCACGGGCAACACCAGGAGGGAACCCAGCCCGACGCGACGGAGGCGGGCCGCCGGATCCGCGTCCAGCGCGGCGAGCACGGCGGGCATGTCGTCGAAGCGCTGCTCGGGATCCGAGGCGAGTCCGCGCAGCAGAACACGGCGGAGCCAGGTCGGGACGTCGCCGGAGGTGGCCGGGCGGATCTCGTGGCCGGTGACCGCGAGCGCGAGGCTGGCCAGGGTGTCGCCAGCGAACGGGCGCTCGCCGTAGAGCGCCTCGTAAAGCGCCACGCAAAAGGAGAACTGGTCGCTGCGGGCCGTGGCATCGAGGCCGACGTGCTGCTCGGGAGACATGTAGGCCGGCGTCCCGAGCACGCCTCCGGTGCGAGTGAGATCGACCGACAGCCCCGGCGAGGCCACCACCTCGATCCTGGGCAGGGGGGTGGTGCGCGGGCGAGAAGCGTCGGGCTCGACGGCCCGGGCCAGGCCGAAATCGAGGACCTTGACCCGGCCGTCGTCCGCGATGATCACGTTCTCCGGCTTGAAGTCGCGGTGGACGAGGTCCGCCTGGTGAGCGGCGGCCAGGCCGCGTCCGGCTTGTCGGAAGACCGCGAGGATCTCCGCTCGCGTACGCGGCTTCTCGTCGAACCACTCCCGGAGCGTGCGGCCCTCGATGAACTCCATCGCGAGGTAGACGCGGCTCTCGTAGGTGCCCACGTCGTGCACCGTCACGACGTTGGGGTGCGAAACCCGGGCGAGCGCCTGCGCCTCGCGAAGCAGACGCGAGCGCATCGAGGAGGAGTCGATGGCATCGGAGGGTCGCGGTTGCAAGAGCTTGATCGCGATGCGACGGTCGAGTTCGGGGTCGTAGGCGGCGAAGACCACCCCGACCGCACCGGCGCCGATGCGTTGGAGGATCACGTAGCGGCCCAGACAGTGCCCGGCATCGAGCCGAAGATCGTCGAAGGAGCCGGATGGGATCTGTCGGGCGACGTCGGTGTCCAGCAGGGTGCTCCCCACGCTGTCGCTGCTTTCGTGCGGCCCGCCTCCGTCCACCGCGGCGCAGGATAGCAAGAGTCGCGCATGGGTCCGATGCGACGGGTGGCCGACGGACGGCGGCCCGATGTGGGCGATGCGACGACACGAGGTCCTCGGCCGTCGTGCTCGGGCGATGAACGATGATCGCAGCGCGATCGGAAGCGGTGGGCCGAGAAGCCAGGTACCCGCACGGGTTGGGATCGACCGTCTGCGGTGAGGCAGGTTACGGGCGACGTCGCGGTCGAGGGGCCCGGCGGCCCGCCGTGGGGTGGTGGTGGTCGCCCCGAAAGGTGGTGACATCGCTGTTCGAGGGCATTGGTCGAGCATCCACGTGCCGCGGAGATCTCCGAGCGTGGAGCGGTAGCGTCGGTGATCGGGGGCGACGACGAGCGACGAAAAAGGGGTTCGGATGCCTCGGAGAGGGACCGATCGTTCCGGAAACGGGAAGGCATCGGGTATGATCTTTCGAGTGCCCGAACCGACACGCGAAAGGCGAGGCCCGGGTCGCCCCACCGAGCCCGGGCGGCGACGTCGGCTACTCGAGATTGCGCGCGATGCCTTCGCCGAGCACGGCTATGTCGGCGCCAGCCTGTCGGAAATCGGTCGGCGCGCCGGGCTCAGCAAGCCCGCGTTGCTGCATCATTTCGGCGACAAGCAAGGCCTGTACGAGGCCGTCATGCGGGGGATCGTCGAGGATCTCACGCGACTGGTGATCGATGCACGGGTCGACGAAGGCTCGTTCGTCGAGCGGCTCGATCGCCTCGGTGCGCTCGTCGTCGAGTACTTCGGTGACGAGCCGAGCGCGGCGCGGCTGCTGCTGACGGAGCTGGTCGGTCGCGGGCCGGTCGGACGCGGCGAGGGGGCCCAGCAGGTCCAGACGAGCTTGCGCATCATCGAGGCGTTCCTGTCGGCGGGCATGGGCGCGGGCGTGTTCAGGCGTCAGGACCCCAAGCAGCTCACGATGTCGCTCGTGGGGCTCCACATGGTGTACTTCGCCGCGAGCGACGTGGCATCGCGGTTCGTGGAGGACGACGTGTTCGCGCCGACGATGATCCTCGAGAGAAAACGCGCGGTGCTCGAGAGCGTCCGCGCCCTTTGCCTGGCGTAGGCCCGCGCCATCGCGAGACGCATGCGTCGTACGGCGTGTGGACCGATCTCGCGTTCGGTCCCGCGAGCCTCAGCCGAACAAGGCGTCGAAGGCGCGGAGGTGATCGAGGAGGCGGTCGACCTCGGGTACGTCGCCGTGCATCTTCCACTCTCGGTAGGCCCGAGCGGCAACGTGGCTCTCGCGGGGCCAGGGCCCGTCCGACGTGAGCAAGGACTCGACGCGCGGCACGAACACGAAGCGCAGCCACTGCTCGAACGCCATCGCATCGCCTCCGAAGGCCCCGGGGGGTGAGGCACTCGCCGGCGGTTCGATGTCCCACAGGCCGATGCGACGCATCTCGTCGCAGATGGCCTCGAACGCGGTGCGGATCGATTCGGTCATGCGATGAAGTCTCGGATGCGGTGAGCGTACCCCAACCGGCGTGCCTCGGTCGAACCCCACCGGACGCGAGGGCGGGCCTCAGCGTACGTTCGGCTGGTTCGGGTCGGGTTGCGGGGCTGGCTCCTCGGGCTCGGGTTCGGGAGGGAGGGGTACGTAGAAGGGGTAGGGCGGGAAACCGTAGCGGGAGGCGTCGTAGGGGTCGAGCTCGTACGCTCGCTGCCCCTGCCACGGTGAGTAGAGCGGATCGTCGCGGTTGAGAGGTTCGATCTCGTAGTCGAGGTCGTCGGGGTCGACCGGATTGGGCTGGTTGTAGAAGAAGGGATCGTAGTCGAAGCGGTTGTCGCGAAACTCCGGATGGATCACGGGGCCTTCGGGGGCTGCGCCCGGAGGTTGGGCCCAGGCCACCGTCGAGGCTCCCAGGTACGAACCGAAGGCGAACAAGACGGCGTGTCGATGCATGAAATCACCGCGGCGGGCCGTCCGTTGGAGCGCGAAGCGTGAAGGGGGCGGCCACGCCATCGACGAGCCTGCGGCGCCGGGGTAGCGCCGCAAACGGACTGGAGGCGGCTGGGGCGTCAGAAGTACCAGCCCACCAGGATGCGGATGTCGAGGGTGTGCACACCGTAGTCGTCGTCGAAGGCGTCGTCGTCCTCGTCGCCGTCGTGCATGAAGGCGAGGCTCCCACCGAACTCGCCCCCGAGCATCAGACCTCGCCAGACCAGCCCCTGTGCTCCGGCGCGAAGCCCCAGGTTGAAGCCGACGTCGGTGTCGTCCTCGTCGCTGGAGAAGCCGAGGGCCATGCCTTCCCAGTGCCAGTGCACGAGGGCGACGCCGGGGGCGACGAGGCCGTAGCCGAAGAACCTCGCTGTGCCACCCCCGATGCGCAGCTCGGGCACCAGGCGGAACAGGTGAGCGTCGAGGTCGCCGCTGACGAAGGGACCGAAGGCAAACGCGTCGTCGTCCAGATTGGCGGGGCTGTGCTCGAAGGCGCCGCCGACGGCGAGCTTGAAGTGCTCGGCGGGCGAGAACATGTAGCCTCCGCCGAAGCCCCACTGGTACGAGGCATCGACGCCGTCGTCGATGTCGTCGTCGCCCACCGGGATGGCCACGATGCCGGGAGAAAAGTAGACGTAGCCTCCGCGATCGAACTCGTCCGCCGCGAGTGCCCCGTTCGGAACGAAGGCACCGAGAACGATGGCGGCCAGGGGGAGCTGTCTCATGGCGAGAGGATACGACGGATCGTGAGGCGATGATCTCCGACGGGGAGCCGGGAGGTACGGCCGGCGACCCCTGACGGGGTGCGACCTCGGTCCGTGCGGTTCTCGAAGTTGCGCGTGCACTTGCGGCGCAGGTGCTCGACGACGTCCGAGGGCAGGCGATCGGCGAAACGCTCCAGGACCTCCCGCCGGCGCCGGCGGGCCGCCACGCCGAAGGCGAGCGCGGGAAGGAGCGCGAGAGAGTCGTCCTTGCCCCCGCAACCGCGCGGCGGCGGGATGATCGACAGGCACGGCGGCAAGCAGGGCTGCAGACACGGACCGAGATCTTCGGTGGGCTCGCAAGACGCATGCGGGAGAGGGAGTGCTCGACCAGCATGTGTCGCTCTCGTTCGTCGAGCGCATAGGGTTCGAGTTGCTGCGTGAGCGCACGCCGACGCTCGCAGAATCGCGGTGAATCTTCGGGGAGCGCCTCGACCTCGGCGCGGTGATAGACCAGCAGTGCATCGAGAGGCAGCTCTTCTCGATGCGCTCGCGGTCGGGCCCCTCGGGGAGGCGGTGCGTCGCCAGATCGAAGCAACGTTCGAAGGCCTGCCCCGCGCGTTCGTACTCCCCTCGTGCGTAGGCCGCCTCGCCCTCGCGGAACTCGACCTCGATGGTCCTTTGGGCATCTTCGATGGTGTGGGTCGGATCACCCGGTTCTCGTACCGGCTCGGCGCTCGCCGACGCGGGCTCGAACAGGATCGGAGCGCCCAACACGAGGGGCCGAAGCCAGCCACGACGCGTGCCGGTCACCCGAAAACGGTAGCGCGACCGACGATGCCGGCGCCAGCGTCCACGCAAGGAGATGGGGGTGCTAGAACGTGGGCGTGACGACGATGGAGGCGAGGAGCATCACGATCGAATCTCGGTTTCGAGGGCCACCGCGGTCGGGCAACGGCGGATATGTCTGCGGTCGGCTGGCTGCGCTGATCGATGGCCCTGCCAGGGTGCGGCTGCGCGTGCCGCCGCCGCTCGATCGACCGTTGGTCGGCCGGCGCGAGGGTGAGGAGGCTCGGCTGCTCGATGGGGACGAGGTGGTGGCGACCGCGAGACCCGGCCGGCCGCAGCTCGAGGTGCCGCGACCACCCACGCTGGAGCAGGCACGGCGCGCACGTGAGCGCTACGCGGGCCAGACGGGGCATGTGTTCCCGACGTGCTTCGTCTGCGGTCCACAGCGTGAGCCCGGCGATGCCTTGTGCATCTACGCGGGCCCCGTGGGGGACGGCATCGTTGCGGCGCCGTTCGAGGTGCCGCCCGATCTCGTCGACGAAGGTGGCCACGCGTTGCCGGAAATCGTATGGGCGGCGCTCGATTGCCCCGGCTACTTCGCCGTGACGGGCGAGCGACTGCAACCGATGGTGCTCGGCGAGTTGTGTGCGGAGCTGCGTGCCGCCGTGCCGGTGGGGGAGACGCTGG
>CAZYSW010000077.1:15367-16174 GCA_964650105.1 uncultured Nannocystaceae bacterium | reverse complement strand
GGGGTGCGACTCGGCCTTGAGGATGTCCTTGACCGTGATGAGGCCGAGCAGCTCGCCCGACTTGCCCGTGACCAGAAGCTTCTCGATCCGGTGCTTGTGCAGGAGGCGGCGGGCATCGTCCAGCGAGATGCCCTCGGGGACCGTGATCGGGTCCTTGGTCATGACGTCGCGAACAGGACGGTCCAGCTCGGTCTCGAAGCGAACGTCGCGACTGGTCAGGATGCCGACGAGGCGTGACCCGTCGACCACGGGGAGGCCCGAAAAGCCGTTGCTGGCCATGATCTCGAGGGCGTCGCGCAACGGAGCGCCCGGCCCGATGGTGACCGGATCGGCCACCATACCGCTCTGGGCCTTCTTGACCTTGCGAACTTCACGAGCTTGCTGCTCGGGCGTGAGGTTCTTGTGCAGGATGCCGATGCCGCCGAAGCGGGCCATGCAGATGGCGGTCTCCGCCTCGGTGACCGTATCCATGGCTGCCGAGACCAACGGCGTGCGAAGCTCGATCTCTCGCGTCAACCGACTCGCGACCGACACGTCGCTGGGCAGGACCTCGCTGTAGCCCGGCTCGAGCAGGACGTCGTCGAACGTCAGGGCTTCACGAATGTCCCGCACGGCGGGCATGGGATCGGCGGAGCGGTCGGGCATGACTGAAGGGGCGAAGTATAGGCGGCCTGCCCAGACCCGCCCAAGGGGCCTCGAGCCCGCCGCGCGGATGCCTGGGCCCTTGGGCTAGCAGATTCCGTCGAGACCGACCGTGAGATCCGCCGCGGTCGGCCCGATCGCCCGGCGCGCGTAGCTCGCGGTCAC
>CAZYSW010000077.1:5064-15357 GCA_964650105.1 uncultured Nannocystaceae bacterium | reverse complement strand
CTTGCAGGACGCCAGTCCCTGCGCGGCGGCGTCCAGCGCCGCACGTCCGGGGTCGAGCTTTTGGAGGGCGCGGTGGGCCGCCTTGGCGTCCTTGCACCGGCCCGCGTGGGCCAGGGCGCCGATGCGCCGCACGTGGGCCGCCACGTGCCGGGGGTCGAGGGCCAACGCACGATCGAGCTTCTCGACGGCCGCCGCATAGTCGCCCTTGCGCGCCAGCGCGGTCCCCCACTCCATCCAAACCACCGGCGAGTCGGGGGCGGCCTCCGCCAAGGCCTGCAGCTCGGTCGCCGCCTCGTCCGCGGCCCCGGTGCGCGACAGCGACTGCGCCAGACCCAACCGCGCATTCAGGTCGTCGGGCGCCGCCACCACGGCGGACCGAAAGGCCTCGACGGCCTCCTCGTGGCGATCCTGGGACGCGAGGACCCGACCGTAGGCCGCCAAAACCACGGGGTCGCGAGGGGCGTGCTCGCGAGCGGTCTCGATCAGGCCCATCGCTTCCTCCTTCCGTCCGTCGACCAACGCGAGGTCGGCAAGCGTGACCAGGACGTCGACGTCCGTCGGTGCGAGCTCACGGGCATGCTCGATCGCCGTCCTCGCCTTGTCCGGCTCGCCCCTCGCCAGGAGCGCCAACCCGAGGTTGTAGTGCGCGTCGGCGAACTCCGGCTGGATCTGGAGCGCGGCCTGGAAGCGTTCGATGGCCTCGTCGAGCTCGCCGCGCTCGAGGTGCACGGCCCCGATCCCGTGCAGCGCCGCCACCAGATGGGGCTTGCGCTCGAGCGCCCCCTCCCAGGCTGCGACCGCCCCGTCGGTGTCCCCTTTGGCCCGCAAGGCCACCCCCTTGGCGAACCACAGCTCCGGGTTGTCGGGGTCTTCGCGCAGCGCCTCCTCGACGATGCGCAGCGCTTCCTCGGCATCTCCGACCGCCATTTTCTGTGCCGCTCGCTCCACCGGATCGGTGGGGCCGAACGACGCCGCGCTCTCGTTGGGCGCGTTCGTCGATTGCTGCGGCTTGTCGCAGGCGACCACGCCGAGGGCGGACGCCGCGAGGATCACGGGATACAGGCGCGACACCATCGGCTCCATCGTAGCGCACCCTACGCACGACCGACGGGAATCGCCCGACGAACGGTCCACCGGGGCCGTGTCGCGTCACCCGGCGCGCGCCCCCGAGAGATAGGTCCGGATGCGCTCAGCGAGCGCGTCGCGCTTCGGCGCGGAGAGGACCGGAACGTAAAAGACGTTGGCGGCCCTCTCGGCCTCGGTGTTGCAACGCGCCAGCAGGATCTCGATGCCCTCGGCGGCAAACGCCAGGGTCATGCGGCGCAAGACGTCGCTCCCCGCCTCGGTCTCGACTTCGACGATCGTTCGGTTGCCCGACGGGTCCGAGTCGAAGGCGATCCGCGTCGGCACACGGGGGCCGCGGCGCCACCGCGCCGCCCGTCGAGGCGACGGAGGGGTCTGCAACGCCTCGCGAGACAGTCCCTGCTGAAGCGCGTGCTCCATCGCGGTCACCGTCGCCACGTCCACGCCGTGCTCGGGGCCCTCCTTGGCGGCGACGCGAAACAGGTCCACCACCACCGGCGGAGTACCCGGCGCCGAGAAGACGTCGGCGGCCATGACCTCCACCCCGTGATCGTCGAGGACTGCGGCCGTCTGCGCCAACAGGCCGGGTCGATCGCGTGCCACGAGCGTGAGACGCAGCGCGCCCGATCCCGACTCGAGATCGAGCAGCGCCTGGCGATCGCCGCTCAGCAAGCTCTCGACGAGCGCCTGGTGATGCATGCGCATCTCGAGGTGATACAGGCTGTAGTACCGCTCGGGCATGCCCGCGAGCTCGCCCACCCGCGGAGAGCGTGGTCGCCCCCGGAGCGTGCCTCGCTGCAGGTGCGCGCTGGTGAGCAGGTACAACTCGTCGAGCAACGTGAGTTTCCAGGAGGTCAGGTTCCCCGGACGGACCTGGGCCATGTCGACCAGCGACAACAGGTAGAGCTCCTTGAGCGTCTGGCGATCGCGGACCTTCTCGGCGAACTCCGCGATCAACAGCGGGTCGCTGAGGTCCCGCTTTTGGCTCAGGAGCGGCATCGCGAGGTGCTCGCGAACGAGCAGCGCGCAGCGCTCGACTTCGGACGGCGACAACCCGCTCCGCGTCGCGACCGTCCGGGCGATCTCGGCACCACTTTCGCACTGATCTCCGGGACCCGCCTTGCCCGTGTCGTGGACGAGCGTCGCGAGGTACAGGACGCGTGGATCGTCGATTTCGAGATGGAGCGCCGTCGCCAGGGGGAAGTCCTTGTTGTGCTCGCCGCGGGCCAGTCGCTTGAGCATGGAAATCGCCTGCAGCGTGTGCTCGTCGACCGTGTACACGTGGTAGGTGTCGTGCTGCATCCTGCCGCGAATGGGAGCGAACTCGGGCACGAGCTTTTCGAGGATGCGCAGCTCGTTGCAAAGATCGAGGCTCGGGGGGCGCCCGAAATCGTCGGGATGACACAGGAGATCCAAGAAGCGACGCTGCGCCTCGGGTTCGTCGGCCAGCCGCTGCGCGCTCGGTTGGGCCAACGCCTCTGCGATCGCATCGAAGGTCTCTCCCGACAGCTCGACCTCCTGATCGCGGGCCAGCTCGATGGCTTCCAGCGCCAAGATCGGCGTTTCGGTGAACAGTTGTGCGCCGTCGTGCGTGAGGCGTCCGTCGACGATCGCGAACCGCTCGTCCAACCGCCGCGTCACGCCCTCGCGGGGTCGCTCGGGCATGCAGCGCTCGCACACGCGCCGCCCGTAGCGCAGGAGATCGCGCGCCGCCCGGTAGTACGACTGCATGGCGAGCTCGATGGCGCCCACCAGCTCCGCGTCGGCGATTGGACCGTCGCCGATCAGCCCGAGCAGGGGCGGAAGCCGCTCCTGATACTGGAAGACGAGGCGATCCTGTGGACGGTTGGCGGCCAGGTGCAGGGCGATCCGCAGCCGAAAGAGCGTGCTTCTCGACGAGGCGATGATCGAGGCGAGCCGCGGCCGCACGCGGTCCTCACCGGCCAGAGCCTCGATGTCCATGGACCCGTGGGTCGCCATGAGGCACCACTGGACGACGGCGAGGTCGCGCAGCCCACCGGGCCCGAGCTTGAGATCGGGCTCGACCAGGTACACGGTCCCACCGTAGCGGGCGTGCCGATCCTCGACCTCCTCGGCCAGGCGCCGCAGAAAGGTCTCCCGCCGCGGTCCGAAGAACCGCTCGACCGCTTGGTCGCGGAGATAGGCCACCATCTCCGCGTCCCCGGCCAGGGGCCGAACGTCGAGCAGAGCCGTGCACAGCGTCAGATCGTCGACCGCCGCGGCGAGCCACGTCTCCGAGTCATGAACGATGACGTTGGGCCGCAGCCCGACGTCCCAGAGGGGATGGACGAAGCTCCGTACGAAGAGATCGAACTCGCTCTCGCCGTCGCCGGACGCCTGCCGCGACAGGATCACGAGATCGAGATCGCTGTGCGGCGCCAGCTCCCGGCGACCGAGCGCGCCGATGGCCACGATGGTGATCGGCCCGAATCGCCCCGCCGTCGCGTCGATGGCCGCGCTCGCCCGCTGACCGACCAGCTCCGCGACGGCGTCGCTGTAACGTCCGAGCAACGCGGCGCCGTCCTCCCCCGCCGCCAGACCCGCCCGCAAGGCGTGCCGTGCCTGCTCGATGCTCTGCATCGCCGCCCGTGGAGCCGCCGAGGGTCCCGTCGCGCCCATCGCGACGCAGCTTAGCAGCTCGCCCTCCCTCGGGTCGCCGCCACCCAGCCCGGCGCGACCCGAAAGGCGCCCCGTCGATCCCGAATCCGAGTTCCGGATCCGACGACGAGCTTCGGACGCCACCGCCGAGCCACACACGGAGGGCATCACCCGAACCGCAACCGCCCCGCCCCACCCCCGTTACCTGGACCCGGAACGGGTCCCGGACCTGAACCGGAACCTCGTCCGAAGGCTCGCGTCAGAGGGTGGCGGCTGCCCAGGCGGCGGCGAGGGTGGCCTTGTAGGCGTGGCCCGTGTTGGAGAGGACGGCCACGGCGACGCCGCGGGTGGGAGACCACTGGAGGTCCGCGGCGAAGCGATCGGTGTTGCCGGAGTGGGCGAGCACGCGCGAGTCGTCTTCCGACCGCATGCGCACGCCGAGCCCGTACGACCATCCGGGTGCGTCGGTGGGCACGCTTTGCGCGATCAAGGTGTCGAGGACGCCCGTGGCCGCGAGGGCGTGCGGGAGCCGAGCGAGTTGCTCGGCCGACGCGAGCCCGCCCCCGGCCGCCCGCGTCCACGGGGGCGGCGGCGGCTCGTCCCGGAGGGGGACTGGATTCGCCCCGAACAACCCACCGTGACCGCATGCGGCCTGCGTGGACGCAACGAGGTCGAAGGCCACCACCGAACGAAGTGGTGCGGCCACCGGCGACGATTCGAAGAGCTCCGTGAAGGTGCGCCCCTGCGTGCGCTCCAGCCACCGACCGACGAGCACATAGTTCGCGTTGGCGTAGTGATACGATCGGTCCGCGGCCCGGCCGCGGGCCACGGCGGCGACGAAAGCTTCGTCGTCGCGCGGTGGCACCGGAGAAGGATCGTGCAGCCCCGACGTGTGCATGAGCAGGCTGCGAAGCGTCAACGGTTCGTCGAGCTCGGGCAGCACGGTGCGAAGGTCCTGATCCAGCGCGGAGGGATCGTCCAGGGATCCGACCGCGACCGCAGCGGTGACGACCTTGGTGATCGAACCGATCCGCATCGTGTCCGTGGGCCGAAGCGGTGCGTCTTCCCCCGCGCACCGGCGTCCGACGGCCGTGCTGAAGAGGATGCGGTCACCCTCGGCGATCGCGACGGCCGCTCCCACGCCGCCGAGATCGTGCAACTCGGCACACAGGCTCCGCACGACCCCCTCGTACCGAGGGGGCACCGGATGGGACGCGATGCACTCGAGACGCGGATCGACGTCCCCGCCGGGCCGCGTGGGGTCGGCCCGGGCGTCGTCCTTCCCGCAGCCCCCCGCCAGCGCCGCCGACACGGCCCACCCGAGCCATCGAGGCGACGCACCGGACACCGGACCCCGAGAGTAACCCGACCGCGCCCCCGCCGCCCCCCGGCTGCCGCGCGGCCCCGGCTCCGACCGACCTTCGCCCGACGGTGACGCCGAGGCTCCGGCTCCGACGCGGCCCCGGCTCCGACTGACCAGCTCCAGCTCCACCCCCAGCGCCGGTCCTGGTTCCAGTTCCCTGGTCCAGGTCTGGGGTCAGATCACGCCGTGGAGGGGGCCGCCTCGCTTTGCAAGGGCGTCGACGCGCCGGGTGACCTCGGGATCGGGCTCCAGGGGCGGGGCGTGATGGTCCTTGATCCGCGCGTCGATGACGAGGCTGCCCCGGCATCCCCAGTGCTTGTGCTCGACGAAGGCGCCGACACCGTGCACGTCGTGCGAGGGGTTCGAACGCGTGAAGGTGATCCACAGGAAGTCGTCGAAGGTCCGGGCGACCAGCTCTGCGTCGTCCACCACGACCAGCAGGGGCAGCGGCGTCGTGGCGTCCGCGAGCTGGCCGCGGCGGGCCAGTGCCTCGCCCAGCGCAGCGGCGGCTTCGGGCGCAGCGGCGTGACCGTCCATGGCGACCGCGGCGATGCCCGGGGCGACCAGGCGTACGTCCCGAACGCCTTCGGGCCACGGGACGTCGGGCAACGTGCGGGCCAGGCTGCGCTTCACCGCGCCCGCGGCGGCCCAGACGACCTTCGATCCAGCGTTCAACCCGGTGCCGCTGTAGTCCAGGGTGTCGATCGTCGTGCGCGTCTGGAAATGGAGGTCCCGCTCGAAGTCGATCCGCTCGAGGACATGGCGAAACACGTTTTCGACGTCGTGGACGTCGAGGGTCGGATCGTCTTCGCGCGCGGCGATCAGCAGATACTTGGCGAGCGACGCCTGGCCGAACCCGAGGATGGCGTTGGCGATGGTCAGAAGCTCCTGGGGGATCCGCTCGCCGTACGGGACGTAGCGCTCGCTGCCCAGCGCGAGGAGCAACGGGTGGACGCCGGCGGCGTCCACCGCATGCATCGCGTGCAGGCCGGGGATCGACACCGGGACCATGGGCGCAGTCAGCTCGTGAATCATCTTGCCGAAGGTCGTGTCCTCCTGCGGCGGACGTCCCACGACGGTGAACGGCCAGACGGCGTCGGGGCGGTGGTAGACCTGCTCGACCTCCAAGACCGGGAAAGGGTGCGTCAGGCTGTAGTAGTCGAGGTGGTCGCCGAAGGGCCCCTCCGGGAGCGTACGTCGAGGATCGACCCAACCGGTGATGCAGAAGTCCGCGTCGGCCGAGATGACGTGCTCGCCGCGTCGGATGTAGCGAAATCGACGGCCCGCGAGCATCCCCGCGAAGGTGAGCTCGGTGAGGCCCTCGGGTAGCGGCATCACGGCCGCGAAGGTGTGCGCCGGTGGTCCGCCGACGAACACGCTGACCGGAAGCCGACGACCGGCCTCCACCGCTGCCGCGTGGTGCACACCGATCCCGCGGTGGATCTGGTAGTGCAGGCCCACCTCGGCATTGGTTCGGTACGCGTTGCCGGAGAGCTGGATGCGATACATCCCCAGGTTGCTCCGCATCACCGCGGCGGACCCGGGGGGCTCGGTATAGACCTGGGGCAGCGTGATGAAGGGACCGCCGTCGCGCGGCCAGCTCTTGATGGCCGGCAGCGCGTCGATGGTCGTTCGACCGGCGAGGATCGGACCCGACCGGACCTTCCTCGGCAGCGCCCGCCAGGCCGCCAAGGGGGCGGTCGCGTAACGCCACGGCTCTCGCAACCCGACCGTCGGATCGGCCTTGAGCTCGATGACCCGCTGCACTCGACGCAGGGTCTCCCGAAACAGGAATCGGCACCGCTCGAGCGTGCCGAACAGATTGCAGACCGCCGGGAAGGGGCTGCCCTTGACCCGTTCGAACAGGATCGCCGGGCCTCCCGCGGCGTAGACCCGGCGTTGCACCTCGGCCATCTCGAGGTGGGGATCGAGCTCGTCGACCACGCGGACGAGCTGTCCGTGGCGTTCGAGGTCGACGATGGCATCCGAGAGGCTGCGGTAGGCCATGGGCGCGGCATCGTAACCGGTCGTCGATGGCGGTGCCCGCGATTCAACCGGGTCCGGTCAGCCGCACCCGAGCACCGCCCGAGAAGCGCTCGATTTTTCCCAGCGACCACCCCTCCTGCAGCTCCAGGGTGACGAACACGCTACCGCTCGCTCGACGCACGTTCGTGACCCGAACCCCGTCCATCCGGGGCCGTGCCGCGAGGACCTCGTTCGTGGCGCGGTCGGTCTCGACGACCAGCCGCACGATCTTGCTGTCGCGCTGGTTGGCGACGCCGACCAGGACGCCACCGGAGGCGAACAGGGTGAGCGTGGCTCCCTTCCCGCGACCCGACAGCGCCATCCGGGTCAGGGTCCCTCGCTCACCGCGGCCGCGCGTCGACGCGGCGACGGGCGCGGGTTCCTCCTCGCGGGTCGCAGCGCCGGCAGCCGTTCGGGGCTCGTCTGCGGAGGTTGGAATGGGAGGGACGTCCAGGTCCCCGGCGCCGGGCGGCGGCGCGACGATGGCGGGCACGTCGTCGCCGCCCACGTCGTCCGAGGCCGGTCCCTCGGGCTCTTCGACCGCGTCCATCACCGCGAGGATGCGGCGGGCACGGGCGTGCACCGGCGCCTCGGAGCTCGTGATTTCGGCGGCCACCTCCGGGGCGATCCGGCCGTCGACGACGCTCGCGCGGGCGCGCGCCAGGAGGGGGTCCCCCGCAGCGTCGGACGCCTCCGGATGGGGAGCCCGCGTCGACCCGTCGGCCATGTCCCCCGGAGGATCGCTGCAGGCTCCGACCCATACCAACACGGCCCCGACACGCGCGGCTCGGCGTCGCACCGCGACGACCGTAGCAAGCCGATCTGCCGACGTCCACATTCGGCTCCCGCCGCAGCATCGCGGGTTCGGTCCGACCACGCCCCCACGCGCGAAGGGTCGGTCGCTCACTTCACACGCGCCCACAACGAAGCTTCGCCACGCTCGGCGTCGCGAAAGGTGAGCAGCACGCTGGGCGCAGTCCCTCGGGTCCGCCGGAGCTCTCGCAGCTCCGCGAGCGCGCGTCCGAAGCCCTCGATGTCCTCGACCTCCTGCCCCATCAAGCGAACGATCGTCGTGCCACCGAGTGCGGCCGCGTGCCGGGCCAGAGACGAGTCAGGCCGGATCCCGTTCACCACCGGGGCGTTCGCCCGAATGTCCACCAGCACCCCCAAGAGCTCGTCGGCGTCGATGTACGCCTGCTCGCGCGGCGAAGCGGCGCCCACTTCGAGCTGAAGCTGAAGCTCGGCACCGTCCCGAATGACGGTGAGCGGAAGCTTCTCACCCTCGAACATGGATCGAACCGTGCGCTGCAGGTGCGTGGCGACCACGGCGGCACTCGGCGGCTCGCCGGTGGAGCTCCCCAAAAGGCCGTCGAAACGCTTGCCACGAACCGCCACCACCGCGTCGCCCGGCCCCAGGCCGGCCTGCGCCGCCGCCTGCCCTTCGTGCACGGCCTCCACCAAGACCCCAGCGCGGTAACCCAAGGCCCGCACCTCCTCGGGCAGCTCGCGCTGCAGGTCGAGCACGACCCCCATCATCCCCGAGCGCGCCGCCGCCGGATCGGCGACCGCGCGCAGGAACCCGCGCACGTGGTCGACCGGTAGCGCGAAGGCGATCCCCTGGGCCCGCTCCTGCCGCGCCGTCACGATGCCGACCAACTCGCCCGCGAGGTTGAACAAGGGGCCACCCGAGTTGCCCAGATTGATCGAGGCGTCGAGCTGGATCATCCCGATCTGCCGGTTCTCCATGATGCCCGTGCGATCGAGCGCCGATACGATCCCGCGCGAGACGGTGTGGGGCAAGCCGAAGGGGTTGCCGATCGCGAAGACGTCCTCCCCGACGTCGAGGTCGGCCGAGTGCCCGAGCCTGGCCGCCGCGAAACGCTCGTTGGGATCGCGCAGCCGCAGGCGGAGCACTGCGAGGTCCTCCTCTCGGTCGGCGACGACCACCTCGGCCTCGACCTCGCGGTCGTTCTCGAAGCGGGCGACGATCCGCGAGTCCGCGGGCCTGGGAGGTTCGAGCAGCGCGAACAACCCCTCGCGCTGGGGCTGCAGAGCGTCGACGATCACGTGATAGTTGGTGATCACGATCCCCCGGCCGTCGACGATCACGCCCGCACCGCGACCTCGCGCCGTCTCGAGATTCACGACCGTGTCGCGCGTGGCCGCGAGCGCGGCGACCAGCGGCGACGGACCGGGCGCGCGCCGCTGCTCGTCACCCACCGCCCCGACCGGTGCGACGCTCGCGCTTCGCTCGTCGCGGCGCTCGGCGACCCGGGGACGCTGCTCGAGACCGAAGAAGACCGCCGCCCCCCCGAGCATGACGCCCATCACCGCCGTTCCGGCAGCCAGCCACGCGGCATGATCGCGGGACCCGTCGCCCTGGTGCGGCACGGTCGCAAAGCCTAGCAGCCTTCGGGCAACCCGCCGAAGCCGGAGGGCGGCGCGATTGACAGCCGCACGGCGGCGCGGTACCCACCTCGCCGTTCAGTTCATTTTGAAATGAACGCCGTTCTTCCCATGACGCAGCCCGCGCCATCTCCGGCCGAAGCGCTCGCGCACGCCCAGGACGAGCTCGCCGACATCTTCGGCAACATCGCCGCCTTCTGGGGCTTCACGCGCACGCAGGGGCGCATCTATGGGCTCCTTTTCCTGAGCCCCGAGCCGCTGGGTCACGCGGAGATCCGCGAGCGCCTGGGGATCAGCGCCGGCTCCGCCAGCATGACGCTTTCGAGCCTCGTCCACTGGGGGGTGCTGCGTCGGCGGGGCCGCCTGTACGAGCCCGAGACCGACATGTGGAAGGTGATCACGGGCGTGTTCCGCCGACGAGAGCGCGAACAGGTGCTCGAGGCGATCGAACGCTCGAACCGTCTGCTCACCCTGCTCGAACGCGTCGAGGACGGTGGCCCCTCCATCGCCTTCGTTCGCCGACGCACCGAGCAACTCCGGGATTTCTTCGCCCTCGGCCGAGACTTCCTGGATGCCTTCGTCACCGGTCGCCCCATGGGTTCGCTACTCACCACCATCGCCAAGCGAGCGGCGAGATTCGCCCTCCCTCCGGAGCACGATGCCTCCTTCGGCCCATGAAGCCTCGCCTGCCCAGGCGACGCGCCCGCTCACCCCCGATCCGGGTCCGGCCCTCCTCCTTCGATCGATCGACCTCGTCGACGCGGATCTCGAACGCGCCGAGCACGAACTCGAAGCGA
>CAZYSW010000077.1:0-5054 GCA_964650105.1 uncultured Nannocystaceae bacterium | reverse complement strand
CGCCGGAGGAAAGCGGCTGCGCCCGATTCTGACCCTGTTGTGCGCTCGGGCTGCGGACTTTCACGACCCCTGCCGCACGACGGTGGCAGCCGTCGCCGAGCTGCTGCACACCGCGACCTTGCTGCACGACGACGTCGTCGACGCGGGGGAGTTCCGCCGCGGACGTCCCGCGGCACGCATGGTGTACGGCAATGGCATGGCCGTGCTCGCGGGCGACTACTGCCTGGCGCGCGCGCTCCAGGCCGTGGCCCGGACCGGGAGACTGGTCGCCGTCAAGACCCTGTCGGACACCGTGGTGCGCATGGCGGAGGGGGAAGTGGCGCAGCTCGACGTGGCGGGTGACTTCACGCTCGACCGCGAGCGTTACTACGCGGTGATCGATCGCAAGACGGCCGCCCTCATCGCCTGGTGCTCGTCGGTCGCGGGCCTGGTGGACGAACAGTTCGTGGAGCCCCTGCACCGCTTCGGCATCGAGCTCGGACACGCGTTCCAGATCGCCGACGACCTTCTGGACTACCGGGTGGGAGAACCCGGCGTCCCCGGCAAGGATCCCGCCCAGGACCTCCGCGAGGGCAAGATGACCCTGCCGCTCATCGCCGCGTGCGAGGCCGACCCGAAGCTGCGCGGGCTGGTCGAGGATGCGCTGGGATCCGGACCGCCCATCGCCGAGGGCCTCGTGTGTCGCATCGTGAGCGACGTGCTGTCGTCGCCTGGCATCGCCGAGGCGCGCGCGACCGCGATGAACCACGCCGAGCAGGCAGCCCGAGCGCTGAACGCCCTCCCCGCGTCCCCTGCCCGCGACGCCCTGGTCGGCATCACCCAGTACGTGGTGCGGAGGACCCACTGATGAGCGGTACACCCGTCGAGATCCCCGATGCCCACGGAGCGCGGGTCCAGTCCATGTTCGATCGGATCGCGCACGGCTACGACCGTGCGAACCGCTGGATGAGCCTGGGGACCGACGTTCGGTGGCGGCGAAGGGCCGTGGCGGACATGGTCCCCCCCACGTCGGGGGCCGTTCCCCGCGTCCTCGATCTGTGCGCCGGGACCATGGACAGCACGCTCGAGATCCATCGTCAGCACCCGCAGGCCGAGATCGTCGCGGGTGATTTCGCCGCGCAGATGCTGGAGCGCGGCCGCGCCAAGCTCCGAGATTCCGCGGCGTCCCGCATCACGCCCCTGCAGATGGACGCGCACCACCTGCCGCTCGACGACGGCAGCCTCGACGCGATCTTCTGCGCGTTCGGGATCCGAAACCTCTCCGACCTGCCGCGCGCGACCGCCGAGCAAGCCCGATGCCTGCGCCCGGGGGGGATGCTCACCGTGCTGGAATTCTTCCGTCCTTCGGGCCTGATGAGTCGGATGGTTCACGCGCTGTACAACCGGACCGTCCTCCCCGCCATCGGCTGGGCCGCCACCGGAGATCTCGAGGCCTACCGCTACCTCCCGCGCAGCATCGGCCGCTTCTCCCGTCTCGAGGACTACACGGCGCTCCTTTCGGAGCACGGCTTCGAAGTCACGGACGTCGAGCCCCTCACGGGCGGTGTCGCGTCCATCGTCCGTGCCGTTCGCACCGGGGGCCGGGCATGATCGAGCCGCGCTCGGTCGTGGTCTGCGTGACGGGGGCCAGCGGAGCGGTGTACGCCCGGCGAACGCTGGAGCTGTTGGCCGCGGTTCGCACGGGGAGCCCCGACGCGCCCCCGCGGCCGATCACCACGAGCTGCGTCGCCTCCCCCAACGCCGCGCTGGTGTGGGAGCAGGAGCTCGGCACGCCCATGCCGCGCGATTTCGTGGAGGGCAGCCGGCGTTACGACCCGACCGATTTCGGCGCTCCGTTCGCGTCCGGGTCCAATGCCCCGGACGCGGTGATCGTCGTGCCCTGCTCGATGACCTCGCTGGCCAAGGTGGCCCACGGAGGCGGAGGCGACCTGATCGCGCGGACCTGCGAGGTCGCCCTCAAGGAGCGACGCACGCTGGTGCTGGTCGTGCGGGAGACACCGCTGTCGCTGGTGCACCTGCGGAACATGGTCACTGCGACCGAGGCCGGCGCGATCGTCCTGCCGGCGATCCCGTCCTTCTACGCCGAAATTCGCACGCTCGAACAGGCCGTCGACACGGTCGTGGTGAGAGCGCTCGATCGCATCGGCCTGCGCCTGCCCGTGCTGCGCCGGTGGGGAGAAGAAACCGATGGCTGATCTCGACCTGCTCCGTCTGTTCGACGAGCCCATCGAGGCCGCAAAAAGAGCCGCCGCCGTCCGCGACGCAGCCGGGGGCCGGCGGATCCTGGTCGTCCCGAGCCCGCCCGTCGAGCCGCCCGCCGTGGCCGCGATCGTCCGCAACGACTCGGTCATCGGCCTGGATTGCTGGCCCACCGAGGGGTGCGAGCCGGGCGATCTGCTGATCGTCCACGTCCCGGCGGACCCCGCTTCACGCGAACGCTATGCGACGTGGCTCTCGGCGGTCCGCGAAAGGCTCCCGGCGGCGAGCCGCGTCGCGCCCTTCTCGCGCGAACCGGCGGCTCTGCACCGATTGTGGTGCGTGGCCGCCACGCGCCTGGCCCTCCCCACGACCGTCCACGTGGAGGTCCGACACGACCTGATCGACATCCGCCTGGCCCAGATCGCGCTGGGCTTCGGCGCCGATCGGCTCGCCGGGCCCGTCGAGCCCGACCGCGTCCTGCCGCTGGCCGGCGTCACCCGACCCAGCGAAACCACGCGCGCCGGCTTGTCGACGCTGGTGTCACAAGCCGGGCTGCAGCCGGTGCTCGCCGACGCCACCGACACCGCCCCCGTTTCTCCCCACCTTGCCCTGCCCCACGAGGAGCGATCCCGATGAACCGCGACACGTCTCGTTTTCAGGCCGTGGCCGACAAGATCAGGTCCGGCACGCCGCTCGATTTCGACGATGGGGTGTTCCTCTATCGATACCCGGATCTACTGGCCGTCGGCAGCCTGGCCAACGAGGTGCGCGAGCGCCTGCACGGAGACGACACGTTCTTCAACGTCAACTTTCACATCAACCCGACGAACGTGTGCGTCGCCGACTGCATGTTCTGCTCGTTCGCCCGTCTGCGACCCGAGATGCCGCAGGCCTACACCATGACGCTCGAGCAGGTCCGCGGAAAGCTGCTGGAGCGCAAGGACCAACCGGTCACCGAAATTCACATCGTGGGCGGGCTCCACGACGGCGTCCCCTGGTCCTACTACGTCGACATCCTGCGCGTACTCAAAAAGGAGCGGCCCGACATCCACCTCAAGGCCTACACCGCGGTGGAGATCCACTTCTTCGCCGAGCACTACAAGATGACCTACGAGCAGGTACTCACCGACCTCAAGGAGGCCGGGCTGGGCAGCCTGCCGGGAGGTGGGGCCGAGATCTTCGCGGACCGGGTGCGTCGAAAGATCTGCAGGGACAAGGCCACCGCCGCCCAGTGGCTGGAGGTCCACCGCACCGCCCATCGACTCGGTCTGCGGAGCAACTGCACGATGCTCTACGGCACGATCGAGACCATCGAGGACCGCATCGATCACATGCTCCGCCTACGCGAGCTTCAGGACGAGACCGGAGGTTTTCAGACCTTCATCCCCCTGGCGTTCCACCCCGAGGGCAACGCGCTGGGCAAGCTGCCTCCACCCACCGGCGTCGACGATCTGCGCACCTACGCGGTGAGCCGCCTGATGCTCGACAACATCCCGCACATCAAGGCCTACTGGATCATGATCGGTCTCAAGACCGCCCAGATCGCGCTCAGCTTCGGGGTCGACGATCTGGACGGCACCGTGCAGGAGGAGAAGATCTACCACATGGCGGGCGCCGAGACGCCGCAAGCGCTCGGGCGCGAGGACCTGATCCGTCTCATCCGCGAGGCGGGACGACGCGCGGTCGAACGCGACACCCTCTATGGACGTCGCTGGGAGGATGACGGCCGGCCGCTGTCGTCCATCCGGACGGAGGCGTCGGTGCCTTACTCCCCCCACAGCGCGCGACGCTCCCTACGCGTGGTGGGGTCGCGCCCGGCGGGACCGAACTGATCGGCGGAGGCGAACGATGGCACGCGAACGAAGCTCCGACACCAACCCGCGCCCGCTGCGGGCATGCGCCGTCTCCTTTCTCAACGCTCGCCCGCTCTACGAACCGCTGCTCGAGCGACCGCCCGTCGACGACGACGGCGCGCCGCTGTTCGAGGTCGAAGACGCGCTACCGTCGGTCTGCGCCCAGCGGCTGGCCGACGGGGCATGCGACCTCGCGCTCGTGCCCGTGGGGGCCTATGCCGAACACCCTCAGTGGGAGGTGGTCCCGGGCATCGCCATCGCGGCGCGCGGCCCCGTGCAGACGGTGGTCGTGGGAGCCGAGGTGCCGCTCGAGCAAGTGCGTCGCATCTGGCTGGACGGCGCCTCCCGCACCTCGGTGCTGCTGCTTCGCCTGCTCTTGCGGGCACGTGGCCTCGATCCCGAGCTCGTCCCCGCAGCGCACGGGGAGGGGTCGCGACGCATCGGGGGCACCGATGCCGCCCTGGTGATCGGAGACGCCGCCTTCGATCTGCACGGCAAGGTGACTCACGTCGTCGATCTCGCCGCCGAGTGGTTCTCGCTCACCGGCATGCCGATGGTCTTCGCCTTCTGGGCGGCACGACCCGGTCTGCTCACCGATCGCCACGTGCAGGCCCTCCAGGACGCCAGTGTGCGCGGAACAGGTCGGGCCGAGGCGATCGCACGGGCCTATCGAGAGGCGCGGCTCGCCGAGGGAAGACCCGCCCACTCGGAGAACTTCTACGCCAACTACCTGCGCCGAAGCATTCGCTATCGCCTCGACGCCTACGAGCGCGAGGGGCTGGTCGAGTTCCTCGCTCGCGCCCGGGAGGAGGGCCTCGTCGAGGTCCCGGGGCTCGGCGAGGACGAGCAGGTGCACGTGACGTTCGCCACCTCGGAGCATCCGTCCCTCACCGCCGCGCGCAAGCCCAACGCCCAGCGCCGCTTCGACGTCGACGCCCTGCTCGACCGCGCGGCCGCCGGGGGCAGGCTCGATCTGGCCGAGGGGCTGTTTTTGTACGACAA
>CAZYSW010000076.1:218-16186 GCA_964650105.1 uncultured Nannocystaceae bacterium | reverse complement strand
TGGATGGCGACGGTGGTGCTGGTCGGGCTGCTGGGGGTCGGAGGGCCCGCGCGCCCGCGCGGCCGCCACGCCGTGGACGCGGCCCTGGCGCGGTGGGACGTCGCTCAGGCGCGGGCGAAGCTGTCGGGCGCCGCCGGGGCGGACGCCGAGGTCAAGCGCGGGGTGATCCTGGTCTTCGAGGGGCACTACGCCGAGGCCGAGGAGGTGCTCGCCGGCGTGTTGGCGAGCGGGAAGTTGACCCAGGGCAGCGGGATCGAGGAGGAGGCCAAGCACTACCTCGCCCTGGCTCGGGGGTCGCAGCGGGCGTTGGGCACCGCGACGACGCTGGTGAGCGACGACGGCTCGGTCGAGCTGGTGGTGGCCGACCCCAAGGACGCCCTGCTGGCGCCGTACCTGTTCTCCGCGATGGCGGAGGCGCGCAAGGTCCTGGGCGACGAGCTCGGGGTGGTACCCGATCACCCCGTGCGGTTCGAGATCTTCGACGACCCGACCAAGCTGGCCATGGTGACGCCGCTGTCGGTGCAGAACATCCGCACCACCGGCACGGTGGGGGTGACCAAGTACCGACGCATCATGATGATCTCGCCGCGCGTCATGCTGTTCGGCTACGGGTGGCTGGACACGGCCGTCCACGAGTACGTGCACTACCTGCTGACGCTGCGGACGGGGAATCGGGCGCCGGTGTGGCTGCAGGAGGGGCTGGCCAAGCTGCTCGAGACGCGCTGGCGCCGGGCCGATCCCGAGCCGCTCGAGCCCGCGGTGGCCTTCCGGCTGCGCCAGGCCATCCTCCGCGACGTCCTGGTGACCTTCGCGGAGATGTACCCGTCGGTGGCCATGCTGCCGAGCGCCGAGCGAGCGAGCCTGGCGTACGCGGAGGTCGAGACGATGCTGGGGCTGCTGCGCGAGCGCAAGGGGCACGCGGGCGTCGACGTGCTGCTGGATCGCGTCGCCGCGGGAGACGACGCCGAGGCGGCGCTGGAGGCCGCCTGGGGGGCGAGCTTCGACGACTTCATGGACGAGTGGAAGAAGGTGACCAAGGCGCGGACGCGCGGCGGCAAGGAGGGCGACGTCGACGTCCCGGTGTTCAAGGAGGACCAAGAGGCCGGCCACGACGAACCGCTGGGCGACGTGTTCTCGCACCTCGGAGGCGGCCGGGCGCGACAGCACGCCCGCCTGGGCACGTTGCTGCACGCGCGCGGTCACAAGGAAGCCGCGGCGATCCAGTACGAGAAGGCGCGCAAGGCCGACGCGCGAGCCCGACGCGATCCCGCGCTGTCCCGCCGACTGGGGCGGCTCTACGTGGAGCTCGGCCGCTTCGCCGAGGCGGTTCCCCTGCTCGACATCGCGGCCCGCGACAAGCCCGATGACGCCAACCTGGCCGCGGCTCAAGGTCGCGCTCGGCTGCGCGCGGGCAACGTCGTCGGCGCGCGCGAGGCCTTCGATCGGGCGATTCGCCTCAATCCCTTCATCCCGTCGATTCACTGCGATCTGGCCATCGCGGCGCCCGATGCCAGCGCCCGGGAGCACGAAGCCGAGGTCTGCGAGCGCCTGCGCTGACGATGGCGGCCGCGACGACGGGGGGCGCGGCGTGTCCATGGCACGCGCCGTCGATCACAGGCGGGCGGCCTGGTCCGTCTCGTTGGGGACCGTCCAGCGGGGCTCCCCGTCCATGAGATCCTCGTAGAGGATCGACATGCGCGCGCCCATGTCGCGGAAGTCGTCGTCTTCGAAGTTCTCGACCAGGGCGAAGATCTTGGTCTCCTCCTCCTGGATGTGGTGAGCCACCTGCTCCTGGAGGAGCGCCATCTTGGCGCCCCAGGGATCGTCGCCCGGATCGATCTCCATGAGGTCGGCGATGGTGCGCTTGATCGCGAGGTGCTCCTCGACCGCCTCGCGCAGCTCGTCTTCGGTGGCCTCGGTCATGACCTCGGGATAGAAGATCGTCTCCTCGATCTTCGCGTGGGCCGCGAACGCATCCGCGATCTTTTCGAAGACCCGCTTCTGGCCGCGCAGATCCCGGGCGTCGTGGTACTCCGCGAACAGAGCCTCGATCTCCCGGTGCTGCGTCTCGAGCAGCCCGATGGCATGACGGGGCTTGCGGGTGAACGTGGGGGCGCCCACGAGATCCACGCTCGTGCGGCTGACGAGCTTGCAGAAGTGCCCGTGCTCGTCGTCGTGGTACAGAAACGCCAGCGCGTTGGCGTCGAACGCCCGGAAAAAGGCGCCCCAGGAGATCGGCTCGAGCGCGACGTGCCCGGTGTCGTCCGAATACGCGATGCGCACGATCCCCGGATCGTCGTCTCGCCCGGTGCCCTTGACGCACGAAGGACGGCCGCCGCGGGACTCGACCCAGACCCGGATGATCTCGTGATCGATCGTCGCCTTCGCCGCCGCCATGGGTCCTCTCCTGTGGGTCCTCCATGACGAACTAGCCCGGCCGGCCGACTCGGCAACGGACGTGACGCCGGCACGATGCGCCAAGGCCAGCGGGTCTCGGAAACGTGCCGCGAGGAACCGTCCACGCGAGGCGATGAAGCGTCCCCGCCCACGCTCGCTGCGGTCCTCGACGATCCGATTGCGGTGGTCGACCCTCCAACTGCGTTGCGCGACCCACCGATCGACGGTGCTCGACCCTCCGATGGAGCCCGTCGCTGCTTCGATCTCGCGCCGGGCCGGCGCCGCTCGCGACGCCTGCGAGGCCCGGCTAGGCGACGCGCAGCGGGATCTCGGTGGGGCCGGTCCCTCGTTCGACACGGTCGGCGCGCCGCCGCGTCTTGCGGGAGAACGCCACGTCGATCTGACGAAGTAGACGTCGCAGGCTCTTGCAGACCGGAGAAGCCTGCCGAACGACGACGCCCACCTGGAAGCCCGTCGAAGCCGGGCCCACGCGGTCGACGACCCATCGCAGCGATCCCACCGTGGCCTGGACCTCCGTTTTGGCGGCCTGCCCCGGCTGGGCCTCCACGTCGGCGAGAACGTGGGCCAGCCGTCGCAGCGACGACACCACGAGACGCTCGTCGAGCTCGGGGGCGCAATGACCGACCACGACCCGGGCGTGGCGCATGAGGTAGGCGCCGAGCACGTCGGGCGTGTGCGCCAGCTTGGAGAGCTTGTCGACGACCTCGGGATGGTCGAAGTACGCGATGTCGTCCGCGGACTCGTCGCTGGTGCTCGCCCGACCGGCGGGGCTCATGCGCGGGGCCGCGAGGCCCTGCCATCGGCTCAGGATCGTCCGGGGGCATCGCGTGTGCCCGGGCAGGAAGTTCGCCTCGGCCTCCACCCAGCGGAGCATCGCGTCGACGGCCGCGGCCCCCTGCGAGGTGCCCGTCGACGCATGCACGGGCTGTCCGCCCTGGATGTGAATCGCCCCGGTGCGTTCGGGCCGGGCGCCGCTCGCCTCCACGCGCAGGTGCAAGACGCCCTCGTGGCCGGCGCTGCAGTACAGCCCCAGCAGCGCGGCGCTGGGGATCCCCGTGCAAGTCCCCGCAAAGCCCGCGTCTGCCGACGGGGTTCGGGCGAGACGGAGCATCGCCATCAGATCCACCGGGGCGACCACCAGGCCCGATGGGCCCAGCATGCTGGCCCGATCGAGCTCGGCGAGCCCCCCGTCCTCCGCGACGACGACGAGCGGGAGGCCCGGGTGGTGCCGTTCGATCTCGCCCACCACGGTGCTCACGCACTCGTCGTCGCACTGCAGGCTCAGCACCACCACGTCCCAGGACCCGGCGGCGAGGCGATCGCCTGCCGAGCCCGACGCGGTGCACCGCTCGACGTTCGCGGCCAGCTCCGCGCGACGAGCCTGTTCCCGAAGGGCGAGCGCATGGTTCGAATGCGACTCGACGACGAGGATCTGCAGGGGGGCGGACGTCATGGGTCGACCGGGGCATCGTCCATCGCGCGGCGCCATTGAGCCGGCGTGCGTCGATTCGCGCTCGGGCCGGGCCACGGCCGCGGGGCCTACCGTGCACCGCTGTGGGCTGGGCGGTTACATCCACGCGCGGCGAGCCGCCGTGGGCGAGCTCCGAGGGCGCCGAGCCGTTGACCCTCCGCGCTGCACACCGAATGATGGCTTGGGTGGCGACGGCCGACGAGGTGAGCCTGCGGGGACGATCGGTGCTGATCGTCGACGACCACGACTCGCACCGCAATCTGCTCGTCGACTACCTGGGCGGCCTCGGTTGCGTGTGCGACGGTGCGAGCGGAGGGCACGAGGCGCTCGCCAAGATGTCCACGAACGCGTTCGATCTCATCCTGCTCGACCTGCGGATGGACGACCTCGACGGCATGGAGGTGCTCAAGCGCGCGCGTGCAGCGGGGTTCGCCAGTAGCTGCGTGATGATGTCCGCCGAGGGGACGATCTCGCACGCCGTGGAGGCGATTCGGCTGGGGGCCAAGGACTTTCTGGTCAAGCCCTTCGAGCTCGAGCAGCTCCACGAGACCGTCCGACGCGTCCTCGGAAGCCGGGTCGAGGGGTCCACCGACCGTCGCGACCCGCGGCTTTCGTGGCGGGACCGGTTCGCTCCCGTCCTGGTGGGGGAGCTGCCTTCGCTGCTCGAGTTCTTCTTGGTGTTGGAGCGCATCGCCGGCACCGACTCCACGGTGCTGATCCTGGGCGAGAGCGGCACGGGCAAGGAGCTGGTGGCGCGTGCGGTGCACGCCGCCTCCGCGCGGAGCAAGCGGGCCTTCGTGCCGGTCAACTGTGGGGCGATCCCCGAGACCCTCATCGAGAGCGAGCTGTTCGGCCACGCCAAGGGGGCGTTTTCGGGGGCCACGCAGGCTCGCGAGGGGCGGTTCGCGGTCGCGGACGGGGGCACGCTGTTTCTGGACGAGATCGGCGAGATGTCCCTCGCGGTGCAGGTGAAGTTCTTGCGGGTGCTCCAAGAGCAGGAATTCGTGCCGGTCGGGGAGACGCGCCCGCGCAAGTGCGACGTCCGCATCATCGCCGCGACCAACAAGAACCTGGAGCGGATGGCCGAGCAGCGCCTGTTTCGCGAGGATCTCTATTATCGGCTCAACTTGATCCCGATCCACCTTCCGCCGCTGCGGGACCGGCGGGAGGACATCGCGCTCTTGGCCGAGCATTTTCGCAAGCTCACCTGTGAGCGGCGGGGTCTGAACGTCGAGGGCTTCAGCGCGGAGGCCCTGGAGGCGATGAAGCGATATGCGTGGCCCGGGAACGTCCGCGAGTTGGAGAACACCGTCGAACGGATGACGCTGCTCCACCGTGGATCGGGCGTGCTGGAGGTCTCCGACCTGCCCCCCAAGATCCGCGGCGACTCGGGGGCCGTCTCCGTGGGGATCCGGGCGGGCACGGATCCGCTCGAGCGCCTCGGCGAGGCGATGTCCGAGCTGTCCGGGACCGGCTTCTCCCGGTTCGACGAGCCGCGTCCTGCGGTGCCGCCGCCGTCGAGCCCGGTCGCGACCGCGCCGGCGGCAGCGCCCGCCAACACATCCAGTCAGGACGCCTCGGGGGCTCCGCTGCTCGTGGACTTCACCCTGCCGCCCGAGGGGATCGATCTGCGTCGAGCCGTGGAGGCTTTCGAGATGAGCCTCATCGAGCAGGCGCTCGAGCGCACCGGAGGCAACAAGAACCAGGCGTCGCTGCTGCTCGGGCTCAACCGCACCACGCTGGTCGAGAAGCTGCGCAAGCGCAGGTCGAAAGACGACGGCGGCTGACGCCCGCGTGGTGGGGGTGGTCGGGCCTCGACACGAGGCGACGTCGCGCGGGCGGGGGTGCGTACCCACGACACAGGGCCGAGGCGGCGCCCGGGGCGAGCGACGGAATTTCGTCGATCGGTGGATCCTTGACGGTCGGATTCTTGACGGTCGGTGGCGCGCGGCGAGCCGACGTGTGGCCAGGCCCGAAATCGGCCGGTCTTCGGACGCTTCGAGACTTGGCCCGACACGTGCAGATGTTTCGGGGCTGCACACGGGACTCCAGCCATGCGCCCCCTCGAACGATCCGTCGCCCCCCTGCCCCTCTTGCGGCCCTTGCCCCCCGCCTTGCGCGTCGCTCGTGCGGCGAACGGGCCCGCCGCGACCCCCTCGACGTCGACGCGGGATGCCAACGGCATGGTGGCGAGAGTCGTCGGTCACGTCGCGAACGTGGTCGCTCGAAGCCGTGTCACGATCCGCGTGGCGCTCGATCCGGCCCGGCGGAGCCTACGGGGCAACGACCGCGCGATGGCGTTCGCGGGCGGTGGCGTGCTGGCGCGCATCGCCGAGGGCCTCGAGGCGCGCGAGGATGCCTCGGCGACGACCGTGCGCGTGCAGACGCGGGCCGGCTCCGATCGCGTGCGGGTGGTGATCACCAGCGACGAGCTCCCGGCGCTGGACGTCGTCCGGGCCATCACCGGCACCGACGACGCCCCGGTGGCGTACGCGGATCCGGCCGTCGTCGACTGTCGTCGACCGCTGGAGGGCGCAAGGGGGTCGCATCGAGCTCACCGGCGACGACCAGAGTCGGTCTGACCCTCGAGCTCCCCACCGTTCCCATCCCGGGGCCCACGCCGCCATTCCAACCTCCCGGCGGACGTGCGGCCCGGCGCCCCCCTTTGCGTCGCCTGATCCATCGACCGAGCTTCGACACCCATGGTCGCAGCGCCTCCCCTCCCCACCTCCGACCCGACACCACCGCCGTCGATCGGCACCGCTCACGTGCTGGTGGTCGACGACGACGAGGCGTGCGCGGGCGCCGTGGAGTCGATCCTCGGACGGCTCGGGCACCGCTTCACGTGGGCGCGAGGGTGGACCGAAGCCCTGCGGGCGTTCTCGGAGGCAGACGTGGGTCTGGTCTTGATGGACGCGGTCATGCCGACCGTGGACGGGTTCAAGCTGACCAAGATCCTGCGCTCGAGGAGGCGCAGCTACGTGCCGATCGTGTTTCTGACCAGCCTCGCCGACCGAGCGACGCGCATGCAGTGCGTGACGGTCGCTGCCGACGACTTCCTCACCAAGCCGGTGGATCCCGTCGAGCTGGAGGTGCGGCTGAAGGCCACGCTCCGCATCCGCGCCCTGACGCGCGACCTCGAGGCCCAGACGCGGGCGCTCACCCGCCTGGCGGCCGTCGACGCACTGACGGGGGTGGGCAATCGGCGGAGCCTGGACGAGCGACTGCCCCTCGAGGTCGACCGGACGCGACGCGAGGGCAAGAGCCTGTCGGTGTTGTTGCTCGACATCGACGACTTCAAGCGCGTCAACGACACCTGGGGGCACGGAGTCGGAGACGCCCTCTTGGCGACGTTGGGTCGGCTGCTGGGCGAGGTGACGCGAAGCTGCGACCTGCCGTACCGCTACGGCGGCGAGGAGTTCGTGGTGGTGGCCACCCACTCGACGGCAAACCAGGCCGCTCACCTCGCGGAGCGGATTCGCCGTGCCTTCGCTTTGCGGACGTCGGAGGCCACCGCGTGTGGCACCCAGACCCTCTCCATCGGGCTGTGCGACCTCGAGCCGCTCCCCGCCGACGCCACTGCGGCGCAGCTCTTGTCGATGGCCGACGCCGCCCTGTATCGGGCCAAGGCCGGGGGCAAGAACTGCGTCTGCGTCCACGCTTCGCCTTCCTTGCCGAGCGCGGCTTGACGGCGGCCCGGGCACGGCGGGCGGGGCGACGCGAAGGCGAGCGCCGTGATATATGCAGCCCGTGCTGCGGTCGATCCTCGTGCCCGTCGATCTCGCACCCGGGACCGACCGGGTGATCGGACGCGCCGCTTTGCTGCCGCTGGCCGACGACGCCCGGATCCACTTGCTGCACGTGGTGCCGCAGCGGCTCCCTCGACGGCTGGCCCAGACCGCTCGACCCGAGGCGGAGGCGAGCCTGCGTGCCTGGGCCGAGCGCCTCGAGCAAGCGCTCCGGGGGGGCGCGCGCGTCGAGGTCGTCACGACGGTGGGGAAACCCGCCGCCGAGATCGGTCGTCGGGCGCGAGCCGTGAAGGCCGATCTCATCGTGAGCGGACGCGGCTCGGCTCGGGCCGTGCGCGACGCGTTCTTGGGCTCGACGGCCGAGCGGGTGATGCGGATCGGACGGTGCCCCGTGCTGGCGGTGCGTCGTCGCCCGCGCGTGCCGTATCGCCGTCCGCTGTTGGCTCTCGACCTGGACGACGCAGCCCGGCGCGCGCTGTCGGTGGCGCTGCGGATCTTGCCCCCACCGCGCCCCGTGCTGACGTTGACCCACGCCTACGATCCGCCCTACCGCGGGTTGGTGTACTCCAGCCTGGAGTCCGAAGAAGCCGCCGCGTACCGGCAGGAAGCGCTGGCGGAGGTGCGGGGCCGCATCGCTGAGTTCTTGGCGGAGGCGCTGGGCCAGGCGGTGGCCGACGACGAGGTGACGGACCGACCGGTGACCTGGCGGTCGCACGTGCGCTACGGGTCGCCGCGGACGGTGATCCGCAAGGCCGTCGACAAGCATCGTGCGGATCTGCTGGTGATGGGCTCGCACGGCCATGCGGGGGTGACCCACGCCTTTTTGGGGACCGTGGCCGGCGATCTGCTGCGCGAGGTGTCGTGCGACGTGCTGGTGGTGCCGCCTTGATCGTTGGCGGCGCGGCGATCAGGCGTCTTCGAGCGTCCAGCGGCCGTCCCGTACCGCCAGCCACCGACGCGGGTGCGCTCCGAGCCAGGCGTCGGCGCGCGGGCTGGCGTCGACGCCCAAGAGCGTGCGCACGGCTCCCGCGGCCGTGAGGGCGTGCGTCTCCACGATCACGCGCGCTCCTTCTTCGAGGCGACGAAGCACGAAGCCCAGCCACCGGCTGGGATCCTCGACCCGGATCACGTAGATGGCCGAGGCCTGGGAGGAGATCGAACGAGCGTCGACGGGCGCCGGATCGTCGATCACCACCACCGGGACGGGCTCGAACGCCGCGCCGAGGGCCGTACCCACCCCGCGCAGGCCCGACAGGCACAGGGTGCCGGGGCCGAGGTCCGCGGCGAGCCGCGCTGCGTTCTCGGGGTCGAGGCGGGGCGCGGAAGCGGTGGAGACGATCGGGGGCGAGGCCGCGATATGGGCTCCGGTTCGACGCGTGGGCAAGTCGGCGCGAGCGGGCTGCGGCGTGGCCTCGTGCGAGGCTTGAAGCGGGGGGAACGCCCCCGCATCGGAGCCCGTCGCGGCGCCGTCGTGGTCGGGGGCGTCGTCGGGATCGTCCAGCCCGGGCGTGATGAGCTCGGGAAGGTCCGCGGCCGTGGTCGCGTCGTCGAGCCGCGCGTAGTGACCCGTCGGTGGTCGCAGCTCGAAGTCGATGGGCCTGGGTCGCCGCGGAACGAAGGGTCGCGACGCGCCGTCGTCCTCGGCCCGCGGCGGCGTGGGCGTGCTGCCGCCCGCCCAGGGTGCGTCGGGTTCCGGCTCGACGCCGATGGCGAGATCCCACCGCGTCTGTCGAGACCGTCGCGCGCGAGGGGCCGCCGCCGCGGGCTTGGGCTCGAACGGCTCGAGCGGCGGCAGCTCGAGCGGCACGCCGACCTCGGCCGACGGGTCACCGTCCTGCAAACGACCGCGGACGACGATGCCGTCCACCGTGGGCTCGGTCACCAGCGTCCATCGGCCGCCTTCGACGTCGAGGTGAAACTCCACGACGTTGCCGACCGCGAGCTCGGCCTGCTGCTCGGGCGAGAGCACCCGACCGAGCGCGTCGAACAGGTCGCTCGCGGCAATGACCTCGCCCACGGTGACCGATCCGTCGTCGGTGCGGAGCGTCGGCGCCTTGCCCGACTCGACCACGACTTCACTGGCACTTCGCAGGGCCGCTTCGTGAAGCACCTGCGGCAGCGACGGCATCGCGCGTAACGATATAACAAAGCCATCGCGAAGGCGCCGTCCGTCGTCGGCACCTCGATTCATCGTTTTCGTGGGGGTCGATGCTGACAGGCCCCGATCGGCGCGGGGCCGGCTTCGTTCGCCGATCCCGCGAGGTCGTCTCGGCCAGGTCGCCTCATTTCCTCACCCATCGCGACGCAAATGCGCGATAGTCGAGACGAGCAGCGTCCCCGCAGGCCGCGCATGTCGCTCCTGTTCGAACCGCCTCGCTGGCTCCTCGAGACCGCCTTCGTCATTTACGTCCTCGGCGTCTCGGGCATGGTGCTCCTCGAGCGTCGCCGCCCGACGGCGACGCTGGCGCTGATCCTCGCCTTCATTTTCGTGCCCGTCCTCGGTTTGGTGGCCTACCTCGTGTTCAGCCGACAGCGGGTTCGTCGTCGTCGTCGACAGCGAGAGCGCCGGCCGATCAAGCCCGTCGAGGGGACCCGGCACGTGGCCAACCTCGCGGCGCTGCCCGCCGACATCTCTCCGGCCCAGCGGGGCCTGGTGCGGCTGGCCCTGCAAACCGCCGCAGCCCCGCTGCGGCGCGCCGACGACGTCGAGCTCTTGACCACGGCCCACGACGCATTCGAAGCCGTGGCCCGGGCGATCGCGGGGGCCAAACGCTCGATCCACTGCGAATTCTACATTTGGCGCGACGACGAGACCGGGCGCAGGTTCACGGAGCTGCTCACCGAGCGCGCCCGGGCCGGCGTGAAAGTGAGGGTGTTGTGCGATCACCTGGGGATTTTGGGGCTCCCCAGCAAACACTTCGCGCCGCTGCGCGAGGCCGGGGGCGAGGTGGCGTTCTTCGGTCGGTTGCGCATCCCGGTCCGTTTGGGCCGCAGCCGTGTGAACTTTCGCAACCACCGCAAGCTGATGACCGTGGACGGTCGTGAAGGGTTCGTCGGTGGGCTCAACATCGGTGACGAGTACTTCGGCTCGGTGGCCGACCAGGTCGGATGGCGAGATCTCTTCGTGCGGCTGCGCGGCGACGCGGTGGTGGGGCTGGAGGCGATCTTCCTGGAAGATTGGCTGGCGAGCACCGGGCAGGTGATCGACCTGGAGGGCGAAGGTCCGCGGCAGCCGCCGGGTGTCGACGCTCGACGCCCGCGACGCTGGGGGCGCGGCCGGAGCGACGCCGAGGCGCTCGGGCGGAGCGACCCGTTCGCGCCACTACCGGCCCGGCCGATGGTCTCGGGGGGTCCGTTGGTCCAGGTGATCCCCAGCGGGCCCGACATCCCGGTCGCCTCGTCCATCGCGGCGCAGTTCTCGGCGGCCATCGCCTCGGCGCAGGAGCGGGCCTACATCGCCACGCCCTACTTCGTGCCCGACGAGCCGTTGACGCTCATCCTCCGCACCGCCGCGCTGCGCGGCGTGGACGTGCGGATCCTGGTGCCCGACCCGTCCAAGAACGACCAGCGCCTGGTGGCCCTGGCCTCGCGCAGCTACTACGACGACCTCTTGGAAGTCGGATGTCGGATCTACGAGTACATCCCCGGGATGCTCCACTCGAAGTACCTGATCGTCGACGACGTCGCGGCGATCGGATCGGCGAACATGGACGTGCGGAGCTTCCACATCAATTACGAGGTCACGGCGATGTTCTATGATGAGGGCGTGACGGCGCGGCTCGCCGAGGTGTTCGCGACGGACCTGGCCCGCGCCCGCGAGATCCAGGCGCACATGCGCCTGGGGTTGTCGCTGCCGGCTCGCTTCGCCGAGGGCGTCGCCCGGGTACTCTCGCCTCTCTTGTGATCGCACCGATGCCCTTCCCCTACTACCGACGACTCACGCGAAAGCAGCAGGCGATCTATCGGCGCAGCGATGCGGTCGGACACATCGACCTCGCGTCGCCGGCCGACCTGCGGCCGTGCGTCGACGCGGTGCGCGTGGCGTTGCAGTCGGGCGAGCGGCTCGCGACCCAGCGGGCCACCCAGGCGCTGGTCGCCCGGCTGTGCGATGCGCTGGGCGTGCCAAAGGTGACGCTGCGCGTGCTGGCCCGGCGTCCATCCAACGCGGAGACCGAGCTCCACGGCCTGTACGAGCGCGAGGTGGGCAAGCGCGCGATCATCCGCGTCTGGATGCGAACGGCCGCCCACGAGCGCACGGTCGCGTTCCGAACCTTCATGCGCACCGTGCTGCACGAGCTGTGTCACCACCTCGACTACGAGCTGCTCGAGCTCGAGGACTCGTTTCACACCGAGGGGTTCTTCCGGCGGGAGTCCTCGCTGGCGCGGCAGCTCTTGCCCGCGCCCACCAAGCGCTCCAAGGTCGCCCGCGACAGCGCGGAGGCGCCCGACCGCCCCACCCCGTCGTCGCGCGGCCCTGCCCAGTTGGAGTTGTTCGGCGCGCCGTCGTGACGGCAAACGAGGTCGCGCGGCGTCGCGTTCGGGCGTCGTCCGACGCAGCCCGCGACGGCGGGGACGGTGCCCTCGCCTCGCCTCGCGGGATCGTCCGCGTCGCGGCTAGCGCTTGACGGAAGCGCGCTTTCGTCGGGCTGCCGCGGGGGCCTTCTTGACGACGGGGCGGCTGGCGTCGCCACGAGAGGTCCGGGATCCGGCGGCGGTCTTCTTGCTGGCGCGGACGGGAGCCGCGGGCGCCGGGGCGGCGGCCTCGCGGGCGGCTCGAGCCTTGCGTGCGGGCTTGGGCGCGCTCATCTCGGCCTGCTGCAACGCCTTGCGAAGCACCCGCTGCATCGCGTCAATCGCCACGTCGAACGCAGCCTGGACGGTCTCGCCTTCCTTTTCGACGAGGAGGCTGGGGCGCCCGCTGAGCGTGACCTTGATCCGGCAGCGCTTGTCGGGTCCACCCTTGGGTCCGTTGACGTCCTCGAGGCGCACGGTCGCGCGCTCGATGTGGAGGGCGAACTTGCCGAGCTTGCTCCCGACGCGGGCCGCGATGCGCTCGCGCTCGGCCGGGTCGAGCTTCAGGCCGCTGGTGCGCACCGCCAGCGGGGTCTGCTCGGTCGTCGTACGGCCGGTCTGTCGCTTCGCCGCCTTGGCGATGGTGGGAGCGAAGGGGCCCCGGGACTTGCTGCTTGTGGGTCGAGCCATGGAAGGGCAGAAGATAGCGGTCGCCCCCTCGCGTGGGAAGGCGACGATCAACCGTCCCGGTCCGCGCGATGCGTATCGGTGGCGCGCAGCAGGGCGGTCGCGACCAGGGCGGTCGAAAGCAGGAGGGCACCGGCGGGGACCACCAGGATCGGGGGTCCGGGATCGGTCGGGCCGTGCCACAGGCCCCCGGCGACGAAACCGAGGCCCACGGCGAAGGCGCCGACGAGCGCCGCCAGGCGGATCCGGCGGGCCCACGCGTCGGGCGTGCTCAGGCGCTCGAGCGCGAACGCCAGGGCCACGTTGACCAGGCCGAGCAAGCCGCCGTGGGCGTGCCCGAGCCGCAAAAATTCCCGACGCAGGGCGTCGTCGACCCATCCCTGCGCCCGCAGCCCGATCATCGCTTCCAGCCACAGGCCCATCGTCAAGAACGCCGCCACGCAGGCGATCGACAGCCGAAGGTGCAACGCGGACGACACGCCGGCGAGAGTGTAGCGCCGCGAGCGACAAGCGACGACGCTGCGGGGCTTCGAAGGCGCGGGCGAGGAGTCGGCCGCGCCCCAGCGGTCCGATCGGCGCGGACGATCGGCCCGGCGGACCCGCGGTGGGTCACTCGCCGATCTCGATGGCCCGATCGGCGCGCCGGGCCTCGAGCACGTCGCGGCGCTCGGGATGGGTCGAAAACGGGCCGGCACCCAGCCGGGTTTGCAGGGCCTCGACCCGGTCGATACGGCGCGCCGGGTCGGCGAACACGTCGAACGCTTCGGCGATGGCGGCGACCTCGGGGTCCCCCGCCCGCTTCGCGAGATCGCGCAGGCTTCGGCGCGCGAACCATCGGACCGCCGGGTATTCGTCCTCCAGCGCGTCCACCAGCCAGCGCATGCGCGCTCGGGTGTCACCCACCGCTTCGGGTCGAGCCAAAGCGTGCGCTGCGAGCACGCGTTGGATGGGATCGCCGCCGTGGAGATCGAGCAGGACGCGCGAGCCCCAGGCCTCTTCGTCGCCGGGCCGAGACGGCGGCGACCCTCGCAGGCCCAGCGACGTCATGGCCTCGGCCGCCCAGGCCCTCGACGCCGTGACGTGGCACTGGGTGCAGGCGTCGGGCTGATCGGCACGGCCTACCCACCGACCGGGATCGGGGCTGGTGATCCGATGGCTCATCATGCCCTCGAGCAAGCCGTAGGTGATGCGAGGCATGTGACAGCCGTCGCACGCCACCGTCTGGTGGCCGCCGTGATCGGGACCCAGCGTCGACGCGTCGTGGCACCGCGCGCACACGGCCTGCGTCGAGTAGCCGGGCACGAGCTGCTTGTCGGGATCGGGACCGTGCATGGTGTGGCAATCCATGCATCCGAGGCCCTTGCCGTCCTGGTAGCAAGGGCTGAGCAAGAGCGCCTGGTACTCGTAGGCGGACAGTCGCGGCGTACCATCGGGCCAAAAGCGAGGCGCGAACGGCTCGGTGCCGGGCTCGTCGGAGGCCAGGCGCGAATGCCTGAAGATCGGGCGGGAGACCTCGGCGAGGTCGGTGCCGGGCAGAAAGCCGTCGCCCTCGGCGAGCACCTTCGCCAGGTCGCTGGCGATGCGTTGCCCGTGGCACCGGCCACAGATCGCGCTGTCCTTGCCTTCGTCGAGGCGCCCGGGGTGGGCGATCGACCCGTCCGGCGTGCGCTCGGGGACCGCCGCGAGCAGGCGCCGCCACGGCCAGGCGTGGCGCTCGAGGTGGCTGGAGGCCGGTCCGTGGCACGCCTCGCAACCGATGCCGAGCTCCGCCCAGCGCGTGTCGAACCGACCGTCGACGCCGAGGCCCGGCACGGGCTCGGTGTTGTGGCAAAACAGACAGTTGTCGTTCCAGCGAGACAGGTGCCGGAGGTAGTCGTCGACCGAGCCCTCGATCCCGTCGGGGGTGAGAAACGCACCGTTCATGTGGATCCATCGGCCCTCGCCGATGTGCCACGCGACCGGGAGGCGAAAGCGCTCCTGGTCGCCGCCGCCCCGATCGATGCGGGCGACGTACTGCTGGTAGCGGTGGCTGCCGACGGTCAGCTCGACCGTGGCGGGCACGCGCTCGTCGCCCGAAACCCCATCACGTCGAGGGTCTCGCCGGCGAACGGAGCGATCACCGCCGTTGGGTCGGCGATCTGGGTCATGGTGCGGTGGTAGCTTCGGTGCCAGCTCTCGTGCTGATCGGGATGGCAGGACACGCAGCGATCGGATCCCACGGCGGTGCTGCGGGTGCGATCGACGGGCGCCCAGGATCGATCGTCGGCCATCGTGGCGGCCAGGCCCACGCCCGCCACGAGCATCCAGGCCAGCGGCGGGCCGAACAAAAGCAGCGTGGGCCGGCGGCTCATGCCGACCCCCGCTTCGATGGCGCGGGAGAGCGCGCGCAGGCGCAACGCAGCGCAAGCGGCCGGGAGAGCATCGTCGGTCTCAAGGGGGCGTCGTACGCATCTCGACGTCCTGGTCGTACAGCCGAATCGTCGATGGCTCACCGTCGGTGCGCACGGGCACCGGGACCCCGGGCGTGAGCTGACGACCCTGGTACTGCGTACCGTTTTGGCTCTGCAGGTCCGCGATCCAGATGCGACCGCGGTGCGTGTACAGGCAAGCGTGCAAGCGGCTCATCCGGGGCGAAGCCAACGTGAACTGGCACGCCTCGTGACGCCCGATCACCACCGGGCCGTGGCGAATGTCGAAGCGCTCGACCCGCCCGTCGCCCATCGAGAGTTCGACCACCGGTTGTCCGAGCGGATCGAACAAGGGCGGGACGTGGCTCGGTTCGTGCCACAACCCGTCGGCCTTGGCCGCCTCCGCGAAGGCGGCGGACATCTCTCGTCCGCTGCTGTAGCGGGTGCGCGGCGTCTTGGACATGGCCTTTTGCATGAAGCGGTCGAGGTTGGGCGAGTCGTAAAAGCCCACCTCGGCGGTCGACTGGCTGGGCACCGTGGCGCGCTGACGCGCGGGCCGAACCGGGATCCGCAGCTTGGGGATGTCCGCCTCCATGTGCTGGTGCAAGAGCTCGGGGAGGCTGCGTCCGTCGTCGGGGAGCACACCGGTCACGAGCTCGTAGGCAATGACCGCGAGCGCGTAGCGGTCGGGGCGACCGGTCTTCGCGAGGATGCTCGAGACGT
>CAZYSW010000076.1:0-208 GCA_964650105.1 uncultured Nannocystaceae bacterium | reverse complement strand
AAACTGCTCGGGGCTCATGTAGTGCGGCGTCCCGAACACCGAGCCCGTCGCGGTCGCGGCCTCGTGCGCCAACCACTTGGCGATGCCGAGATCGATGATGACGGGCTCCCAGCCGTGCGCGACGTTGCGCAAGAGGACGTTGTCGGGCTTGAGGTCGCGATGCACCACGCCCAGGCCGTGCAACTCGTCGAGGCTGCGCCCAACCCCC
>CAZYSW010000075.1:4469-16307 GCA_964650105.1 uncultured Nannocystaceae bacterium | reverse complement strand
CCGGTAGCGCAGCACGCCCGTACCAGGGGTGGCGACACGCACCACCGGGTGGCCCGTCGCGGAGCGAAGCACCGGGAGTGGCTCACCGTCGAGCGTCACGCTGTCGTCCACCACGCGATGACCGCTCGGCACCGGCAAGCGCATGGGGGCACGGTCGAGCTGCACCGACAAGGCCACGTCCACGCACCCGTCGCTGCACGGCACGCCGACGTACGGGTCGAGCACCCCTTGCATGCGCTCGCCCACCGGCGAGCCGTCGGCGGCCAGCTCGGCAAACCGCATCGACGCGAAGTGCAGATCGAGCGCCGCGGGCTCGTACTCCAGGTCGATGGGCTCGGCCGACCCCGGGGTCAGCACGTCCACCCTCGGTCCGCGATACCGGGTGCCGAGATCGCGATAGGGGCGTACGGCGGGCAGCGTGTCGCCACCTGCGATCGCGAGCGCACCGGGTGGCTCGACGGGCAGGGGATCGCTCGGATGTCGTGCGACGCCGTCACCCCACAACAGCCAGGCCAGACCGAGCGCCACGCACAGGCCGACCGCCGACCCCAGCGCGCTGCGCAGCAGGATCGACTGCCGAAGCTGCGTGCCGAACCAGTCGGCGATGCGGCGCCACCACGGTTGGGGCCGCGCCTGCGCGAGCTGCCGATCGACCAGGCGTTCCAGCTCGCGCTGAGCCAGCCGCACCAGCCGTCCCAGGGCCCGATTCTCGCGGGCGTCCGAGCGCGAGAGCATGACTTCGAGCCGATCGCTCTCCAGCAGCGCCTGCGGGGCCAGCCCGCCGGGCAGCTCGGGGAACTGCACGCGCATGCGCCCGGTGTGCCGCCCCGACGACGCCAGGAGATCCTCGAGGCACGCGGCCGCGCGGACCCGCAGCCCGCGGGAGAACAGCTCGACGCGGGGCGCCGGGCCCAGCCCGACCACCCCGCGCACCGAGCCGCGCCGAAACGCGGCGCTGGGGGCGGGCAAGGCGAACGCCTCCATCGCCGGTCGACCGTTGACGGTGACCGTCACCGGCCGGTCGGGAGCATCCCGCTGATTGAGGTAGCGTGCGCTCTGCCAGACGGCGTCGAACACCCGATGCTCGAGGCGGCCATCCCCTCCGTGGCGGGTGAGGGTGATCTCCGTCCCCCGGCGGTCGTACGCAGAGGTGCTGGTGGCGGATTCCAGGCTGCCCTCGAGCCGCAGGCCCCACCCCGGTCCGTTGCGCGGCCGCGAACGGATGGTGATCGTATCGGGCTCGAAGCGCAGCACCGACCAGAACCCGACCCCGAATTTGCCGGCCTGGTTCTTGGCGTCCTCCTTGCTGGAGGCGTACAGCGCAAACAGGTAGCGGCGGGCGTGCTCGAAGCTCATGCCCTCGCCGTCGTCGCGGCACGCGACCACCTCGCGCCCGTCGCCCTCGTGCACCATGAAGGCGACCTGCGTGGCGCCGGCATCGCGAGAGTTCTGCAGCAGCTCGCGGACGAAGATCCACGGGTCGGGCCCGTAGCGGTCGGCCTCGAGGCGCGCGCGCTCCAGGAATGCGCGGGCTCGGCCCGGCGGTGTTCCGCCGCTGCCCCTCTTGTCGCGCGCCACGATGGCGGAGTGTAGCGCGCCTGCGTCCGCGGGCCCGTGACGACCGCCCGTCACGAGGGCGGTCCCGCCGAACGCGCGAGCGCCGGTGAGGCGCCCCGTGGGGGCCGTGCGACCACGGGCGGGCGAACCGAGCAGACGTGTGCGATATCATCCGCCGCCGTCGGCCGGGAGGGCCGAGGGCGGAAGACACCGATGCGGCTCCAGGATCTCCAGATCATCGTCACCGGGGCAGCCCGTGGCATGGGTGCTCATTTCGCCCGTCGCCTGCTCGAGCACGGCGCGAAGGTCACGGCCGCCGACGTGGACGAGGCGGAGCTGGCCGAGCTCCCCGAGGGGATCCATCGCCTGCGGGTCGACGTCGCCGACGAGGCCCAGTGTGCCGAGCTCGTCCGGTTCGCACGGCAACGCATGGGGGGGCTCAACGCGCTCGTCAACAACGCGGGGATCCTCCGCGACGGGCTGGTCGTCAAGCGCGATCGCCAGACCGGCGAGATCCGCAAGCTCTCCACCGCCGACTGGCGCGCGGTTCTCGACGTGAACCTCAGCGGCGCGTTCTTCATGGTCCGGGAGTTCGTCGCGGACCTCGTGGCCAACGACGTGCGCCCGGGCGTGATCGTCAACATGTCCAGCATCGCGCGACACGGCAACCGGGGGCAGTCGAACTACGTGGCGACCAAGGCGGCGCTCGCCGCCAACACGGTCACCTGGGCCCGCGAATTCGCGCCCCACGGGATCCGCGTCGGCACGATCGCGCCGGGCATGGTCGAGACGCCGATGACCCGTGGCATGAACCAAAAAGCCCGCGACGCGCTGGTCGCTGCGATCCCGGTGGGACGGATCGGCACGCCCGAGGATCTGTGGCGCGCGGTCGAGTTCGTGCTCGAGTGCGACTACTTCAACGGCAAGACCATCGACGTCGATGGCGGATTGGCGATGTGATGCCCACCCTTCGTCCTCCCGCGCCTTCTCGGCGTCCGCGATGGCACCTCGTCCGCGCGGTTCCGCTCGCGCTGGCGGTGGCCTGCGGCGAGGGAGATTCCGCGCAGCTCACCGGGCAGCCTCCGCCACCACCGGAGACGACCGGCGACGACACGACCACCTCGACGACCACCTCCGACGAGAGCACCACGGGGCCAAGCATGTGCCCGTGTGCAGCGGGGACCTTCTGCGCGGCGCCGTACGTACCGGGCCAGCCGGAACCTGACGATTCGGCGTTCACCTGCCGGGACAGTTGCGTGCCCAACGGCGCGGTGAGCCTGTGGTGTCGCGGTGACGAGAGCTGCTGCGATCCCGACGCGCAGTGCACCGCGTCGGGGCTGTGCACCGTCTCCGGAATGCCCACCACCGCGACGTCGGCGACCGACGACGACTCGACCACCACCGCGTCCGACACTACGAGCTCGACGGGGACGACCACCGAGGACCCCAGCACGGACACCGGAGACACGACCACCGGCACCACCGGCACCACCGGCACCACCGGCAACTGAACGCCACGATGCCTCGCTTGCCCGAGCATGGCTCGGGGGGATCGACGGTCGGGTGCACGATGCCTCGGCTCGGACCGTGGCTCGCCGCGGTTTCAGGTCGCCGACCACCGCGTCTGCGCGCCGGCCTGCGATCCGTCGGGGGTTCGTCCCGTGGCCGAGGCCGGCGCGTCCACGCCGACGTGTGCCTGGGCCGCGCCGAGCACCGCCGAGGCCTGCGGTCGAGCCGTCACTCCAGCGCGGCGTTCATGGTGATCGTCGTGCCGGGTGCGAGCAACCGCGAGATCGGGCAGCCGTTCTTGGCGTTGTTGGCCGCCGTCTCGAACTTCGCCGGGTCGGCGCCGGGAATCTTCGCCTTCACCTCCAGGTGGATGCCGGTCACGGTGAAGCCCGCGTCGAGCTTCTCGAGGGTGACGGTGGCCTCTGTGGAGATCGACTCGGCCGTCATGCCGGCCGCACCGAGCTGACCCGACAGCGCCATCGCAAAACAACCGGCGTGCGCGGCCGCGATGAGCTCTTCGGGGTTGGTGCCCACGCCCTCTTCGAAGCGGGTCGAAAACGAGTACTGCGTGTCCTTCAGCACGCCGCTGGCCGTGCCGATCGTGCCCTTGCCGCCCTTGAGGTCGCCGCGCCACACTGCATTTGCCTTGCGCTTCATCGGATGTCCTTTCTGTTTCGAGGGGGCGCCACTTTATGCCGGAAGCCACCGCTTGGCCACCGCGGGCGCAGGGCCGTCACGACCCGCGACCGCGCCCGATCTTCGCGGTCGAGCGCCTCGCCGAGGCCGAGCCCACCCGGCCGAACGACCGATCGTCACGCGGCGCGGGCCGGTTTGCGCGAGGCTCAGCCGCGCGCGACCCAGGCACAGATCCGCTCGATCGCGGTGGTGACCCGTGCACAATGGGTCCGCAAGAAGATCTCGTCGAGCAGCGTGTCGCGGGGGATCTCGGTCACCGCCTCCAGCGGGCGCTCGCCGTCGAAGTCCACGTACGCCAGGCGTGCCGAGAGCTCCCGCGGATCGCGACCGAACTCGCTGCCCGGGAGGATTGCCACGCCGGTCTCCTCGAGAAGGCGCTCGCACAGCACCGGGCTGGTGGTGATTCCCCGGGCGGCGAGCCGTTCGGCGACGGGCGAGAAATCGGGGAACAGATAAAAGGCACCCACCGGAGGGCTGCACTGCAGGCCGGCTTCGGACAGCTTCCGGTGGCACCAGCGGCCCAGCGCGCCCAGGATCCTCCGACTGCGCGCCAGGTAGTCGTCGATCTCGTGGCCGCCTTCGAACGCCGTGACCGCGGCGTACTGGATCGGCGCGCTGGTGGACGTGTACGTCTCGCTGGCCGCCGCCGCCATCGCGTCCAGCAGCCAGTCCATGCCCGGCGGGAACAAGAACGTGCCCAGCCGCCAACCCCCCGCCCCGCACCACTTCGACAGGCCCGAGGAGATGATGGTGCCCTCGGGATAGAAGCGGGCGATGGAGACGTGCTGGCCCTTGTGGTGCAGCTCGCCGTAGATCTCGTCCGACAGCAGCACCACTCGGTGCTCTCGGGCCACCCGGGCCAGCGCGCGCAGCTCGTCGGTCTTGAACGTGCCCCCGGTGGGGTTCGACGGATAATTGATGATCACGATGCGCGGCCGCTGTGGGTCGTCGTGGCACAGCGCTTCGAGCCCCTCGGGGCTCAGCCGCCAGTTGTCCTCGGGACGCGTGGGGACCAGCTCCACGCGACGTCCGATGATCCGTGCCTGCGGTGCATACGACACCCAGGCCGGCGTCGGGATCACGAGGTCTCCGTAGTACACGAGCTGCAGCAGGAACATCAGCTCCTTGCTGCCGGGCCCGATGAGCACGTCGTGGCCGGTGCGGTCGATGCCCTCGCGCCGTCGGTGATAGGCGGCCACCGCCTCGCGAAGCCGCCACAGGCCGCGCACCGGCAAGTAGTCCTTCTCGGCGGCGTGGACCCTCAGCGCCTCGACGACCGGGGGGGCGACCGGAAAGGGCGACTGGCCGAGCCCCAGCTTGAACACCTCGCGCCCGTCGGCCAAAAGCCGATTGCAGCGCTCGTTGATCGCCACGGTCGCCGATGCCTTCATGCCGCGGACGTTGAGATTCAGATCGATCCGGGGCGCCTGACGCATCGTGACCCACGAAGTCTAGCATTCGCGTGTCGAACGACCTCGAGGGCGCCACGCAGCGACGCCGAGCAGCCCCAGGGCCAGCCAACCACCGGACGTGGGTGCTCCGCCGAGCCCACATCCGCATCCGCCTCGTTCGGCCACCACGTCGGCCGCGGGAGGATCCACCGTGTTCGGCAGCTCGCCGGGAGGCGGCGTCGCCGTCGCCACGGCCGGACGCGTGCGGGGACCGGCCTCGCGCAGCGCGGTCATGCCCAGCTCCTCGAGCAGCTCCCCGGCGTCGGCGATCTCGTCGAGCGTCCACAGGAGGTAGCGCAGGTCGACGATGATGTTTCGCGAGCGCGCCGGATTGTAGCCGAAGTCACCGGCGATGTTCTCCCACACCCGGTCGAAGTTGAGCCCGACCCAGCGTCCGCGACCGTCGATCACTGCGCTCCCGGAATTGCCGCCGGTCGTGTCGGCGTTGGACAAAAAGCACACCGGCACGTCACCCAGACCGGGGTCGCTCCAGTACGTCGTGGGGGCCTTGCTCGCGGCGGCCAGCACGGCATCGGGCAGGTCGAAGGGATCCTCGCCCGTGTGCTTGGCGACCTGACCCGCCAGCGTGGTCTGAGGCGTCGCCACCATGCCGTCGCGGGGCTGGTAGCCCTGCACCGTCGCATAGCTGAACCGCAGGGTGCCGTTGGCGTCGGGGTACACCGGGCCGGTGCGCACCGCCTTCACCATCTCGAAGTACAGCGGCCCGATCTCCAACCTGATGCCCTCGCGCCGCCTTTCCTCGGCTTCGAGGGCCTCGATCGCGTCGATGAGTTCGCGGGCCAGCGCCAGCATGGGATCGCTGCTGGCGAGGACGCGCTCGGCGGTGTCGTCGCTGCCACCCGCATCGAACATCTCGCGCACGAAGGCCGGATCGTGCACCCGCGTCCGCTGCAGCAAGCGCGCGAGGTCGTCGCCTCGGGTGGTGGTGAAGCGGTCTTCGGCCGGCAGCGCGTCGATGCGCCGCCACAGCGCGCGCAAGACGGCCTCGTCCACCGCGCGATCGTAGTCCCGGACCCCACGATCGATGCGCTGCCACAGCCGCTTCTCCCCGCGCTTCATGTACGCCTCGACGCGCTCGAGGTCGGGCTTTTTCGCTTCCCGAGCCCGCCGCACCAGATCGATCGCGATGCTCAGCGCATCGGAGGCCGTCGTCAGGGCGTGGATCGAGAACTCCTTGGCGAAGCGAGCCCGCCGCTCCTGGGCGAGCTGCTCGAGCCGAGGCAGGACCTCGGCGTACGCTCCTCCCTTTTCGCTGGCCCAGGTCGCCATGGCGGCCTCCTCCTTCTGGCGCCGCGCCAGGAGGTTCATCCGCGTCATCCCGTCGATCATCCCGCGCGCGTTCTTGTGGCGGTTGGCCAACCGCTTGAGCTTCGCGGCGACCTTGAGCGCCACCGCCGGATCTTCGGCCCCCGCCTTCTCGAAGATCTCGATCCACTCTCCGTACAGCTCGATGCGCGCGGGCAAGAACTGTTCGAGCTGTCGCTGCACCTCGGGCGCGGGCAGGTAGCGGTCGGTGTGCCCCGGAAACCCCAGCACGGCGACGAAGTCACCGGGCGCGACACCGTCGGCGCTGGGCTCGAGCCAGCGCCGGGGCTGGTAGGGCACGTTGTCGGTCGAAAACGGGGCCGGCTTGCCGTCCTTGTCCACGTAGGCGCGCAGCAGGGTGAAGTCGCCGGTGTGGCGCGGCCACATCCAGTTGTCGATCTCGCCCCCGTACTCGCCGATCGCCGAAGGCGGGGCATACACGATCCGGACGTCCTCCAACTCGATGGCCTCGAACAGTTGGTACGTGCTGCCGCTGTAGAAGCTCGCGACGCGACACCGTCGACCTTCGCCTTTGGCTTCGCAGGCGTCGACGAGCGCCTTGCGTTCCTTCTCGACTGCCAGCGCCCGCGCGGCCGGATCGCGCTCGGCGTCCGCGACCGCGCGCACCCGTGCGGTGACGTCGGTGATCTCGAGGATGATCTGGACGGTCCGGCCCGTCGCGGGGATCTCGTCTTCGAGCTTGCGGGCCAAAAAGCCCTCGGTGAGATAGTCGCGCTCCACGGTGCTCTGCGCCAGGATGGCCGCGTGCGCGCAGTGGTGGTTGGTCGCGATCAGCCCGCGGTCGGAGACGAAGGCCGCCGAGCAACCCGAGAGGTTGACCACCGCGGCCATCAGGCCGAAGTCGTCGGGGTTCCAGATCTCCTCGGGACGAAGCTGCAGGCCCTTACTGCGCAGCATCTCGGGATCGAGCTCGGCGATCTGCGAGGGCATCCACTGGCCCTCGTCGGCTCGAGCGTCGCTGGGCGGCCCGAACCCGCAGACTGCACCCATGAGCACCGCGCCGACCCTCGACATCCGTCGCATCAGGGCCCTTCTACCACTGCGACCGTCCGCGCATCGTGGTCGGGCCGCGAGGCGAGCATGGCGGCCCGTGCGCGATGGTCAAAGCCCCCTCGAAACGGGCAAGATGGCCGCGCGTCGGGTGCGGCCGTCTCGCACCGCACCGACGTGCGAGAGGCCGCGATGAAGAACCGCTTCGGGAACGCCGTGTTGCTCAGCCTCGTCGTCGGGACGAGCCAGTGGACGGGATGCGCCGCGCCTCCCGAGGGCCTCGCGCGCACGGCCGAAGGCAACGGCCCGCAGGTGGTGTTCGACCTCCAGCACCGGCCCCTGCCGGAGATCCCCTTTCCCAACGACATCGCCACCCGCCCCGACCCCACCTCGCCCACCGGCCTTCGCATCAACGCGTCGTTGGTGGCCACCACCCGGCTGGAGGCCGTCGCCCGTCGACGCATCGACGAGCTGAGCGGTTTCGGGGTGTACCAGCCGATCACCGTGCGGTTCGACGCCCCGCTCGACATCACCTCGATCTACGCGCGACACCGCGACTATCGAAACACCCCCGACGGGTCGGACTACGACTTCCGCAACGACGTCGTGTACCTCGTCGACGTCACCCCCGATTCCCCCACCTACCTGCAGCCCGTTCCCCTCGACTTCGGCGAGGGCAACTTCCCGGTCCTGCTCCGTACCCCCCACCAGTACTGGGAGCACGACCCCAAGACGATCACCAAGGCGCTGGCGCTCGAGACCTACGACGAAGATTTCAACGGCAACGGGCGGCTCGATCCGGGCGAGGACCTCGATCTCGATGGCGTGCTCGACTACGCCAACGCCTACCCGCTCGAAGACGGCGACCCGGGCTACGATCCCGTGCGCGACCTGGTCTCGTTCTACGAGTTCGAGACCAACACGCTCATCTTCCGGCCCGTCCTGCCGCTGCGGGAGCGCACCACCTACGCGGTGGTGATCACCAAGAATCTGCGCGGGGCCAACGGCGAACCGGTTCGCTCGCCGTTCGCGTTCGTCAATCACACCTCGCAGACCGAAGACCTACGGCCGGCCTTGTCGGTGCTCGAGACCTACGGGCACGACGTCGACGACGTGGCCTTCGCCTGGACGTTCACCACGCACGACGCCACCAGCGACCTGGTCATGCTGCGCAACGGCCTGTACGGCCAGGGCCCGCTGGCGTGGCTGGCCGAGGACAACCCGCCGGCGCTGGTGGACCTGTTCCCCATGCGCGACACCTCCCGCAGCCCGTCGCAAAAGGCCTACGTGGGCAACGCCTACGTGCTCCCCCAAGAGCAGCTCCGTCCCATCGTGGGCCCGTTGGCCACGGCCGCGTTCGGCAACTTCGGGATCAGCCAGGTCGAGCAACTCGTCATCAACCAGGACTTCTACGCCTACCACGTGTCGGGGCTGTTCAAGACGCCCTGGCTGCTCGACCTCGAGGGCACCGATTCCGACAACCTCGACGAGCGGGCGTGGCCGGCCGACCTGCGCGACCCCACGCTGCGCGACCGCATCACCTACCGCGACGTCCAGTTCTGGTGCGCGATCCCCAAAAAGCAGTTCAAGCCCGACCCCGAGGCGCCGGCGCCCGTGGTCCTGTACGCGCACGGCTACACCTCCAACAAGATCGAGCAGCTCGGCCTGGCGCTGCACGCCAAGTTCGGGATCGCCGGATGCAGCATCGACGCCGTCCTGCACGGCGTGGACGTGGGCGATCAGCGGGCCTTCGTCGAGGACCTCTTCGACACCTGGGGCATGCTTCCGGCGGCCGAGGCCCTCTTGCACGGGCGCGCCGAGGACATGGACGGCGACGGCCGCATCGACGTCGGCGGCGAGTTCTTCAGCGCCTACACGTTCAAGACGCGGGACAACCTGCGGCAGACGTTGCTCGACTGGCTCACCCTGGTCCGGCTCATCCGCAGCTTCGGCGAGGGCGAGATGATCGACGTGAACGGTGACGGAACGCCCGAGCTGTTGGGCGACTTCGATGCCGACGGCTTCGTCGACATCGGGGGGCAGGACGCGGTGTTCTTCGCCAGCGGCACGAGCCTGGGGGGGCTCATCTCCTCCATGCTCAGCGCCATCGAGCCCAAGGTGGTGGCCGCGGCCCCGATCGCCGGCGGCGCGGGCCTGGTCGACCTGACCATCCGCAGCGAGCAGGGCGGTGTGGTCGAGGCCGTGGGGCTGCGGCTGCTCGGCCCCGCCATCGTGGGCGAGCCGGCGGCGGGCGGCGGCACGCGCATCTACCAGCTCTTCGCCAACGGCAACAAGGTCGAGCGCCGCGACCTCGCCGTCGACGGCAGCATCGAGCCGGGCGACGTGGTGATGGTCACCAACGAGGCCAACGGCGAGGCCCGCTGCGCGCGGGTCATGCCCGACGAGCCCCCGCCGGGCTACGAGAACTTCCACGGGTGGGAGGCCTCGTCGAACTGCTCGGCCAACGACGCCGGCCACTGCCGCACCTGCGAACCGGGCACCGCGGGGACCTACGCCTGCGACCTGGCCCGAACCTTCCGGGTGGCGATTCCCGCCGACCAGGGAGACCCGCTGCGCATCGAGGTGCTGGCGGGACCCGAGCCCGTCCGCGTGGAGGGCGAGGAGCGCCACTGCATCGCGCTCGACGACGCGGTGGTGAAGGCCGAGATCACGCGCCTGAGCTTCCCGGTGAGCTACCGCGGCCGGGCGTGGGCGGTCGGCGACGACATCGTCGCCTACGAGTCGGGCTTCGGCTTCCAGCGGGGCACGCCGGCCCTGCGGCGCTTCACGGGGATCGCCCAGATGACCGTGGAGCCGGCCGACCCCGCCCTGTACGCGGTCCGCTACGCCCGCGATCCGCTCACCTTCGACGAGACGGGCGAGCCCTTCCAGAAGGCGCCGACCAACGTGCTGAACGTGACCACGCTGGGCGATCCCAACGTCCCGGTGAACACGGGGGTCGCCATCGCCAAGGTCGCGGGCTTCATCGAGCTGTTCGAGCCCGATCCGCGCTACGGCAAGACCCCCAATCGCGTGATCATCGACGAGGGCGTGCAGGAGGGCATCCCGTGGATGGAGGTTCGCGGCCCCGAGTGGGGCCCGGTGCTCGTGGACGTCGACAACCTCAGCGAGAGCGCCAACACCACGCCGATGGATCCGACCGGCTCGAACGACGATCGCGTCGCACCCCGGTTGATGCCGCCGCTGCGTCTGGTCGGGCCGACCTTCGGGGCGGCGCAGGGTACCAGCGGCATCGTCTTCCCGCTGCAGAACGAGTTCGAGGGGCGGCACGGGTTCCCGCCGCCGGGGCTCACCGACGGGCCGTTCGACGAGGGCCAGTACATGGAGCACCTGCTCGGGATCTTCTTCCGCTCGTTGGGCACCGAGGTCCGCTACGACACCTGCCTGGCCGAGCTCGACGCGTGCGCGGACATCCCCTCGCCCCCGCCGGTCGAGTGACGACCCCCGGGGGCTCGCCGACCCCACGGCGCGGTCTCGGCGCGGCGGGGCGTCCCGCGGTGCGCCTTCGCACGCCGTCCGGGTTCCACGGTCCGCTCTTCGTGGCCGTTTCGCCATCCAGTTTCGCGCCCGATCGCCGATGACGAGCGCATGAACGTCCTCATCATCGACGACCTCGGCGGCGCCTCCCCCCTGGTGGGACCGCTTCTGGGCGCGGGGCACAGCGTGCAGATCGAGCGCTCCCATGGCGACGCCTGCAAAGAAGCGCTCGCGGAGTTCCGTCCCGAGCTCGTGATCGTCGCGCTCGGCCGACCCGGCTACCACGGCGACACGGCGTGGCGGGTCCGGCGGGCCCTGCAAGAGGTTTGGCCCCCCGCGCCGTTGGTGCTCGCCGTCAGCGGTCTGGGCGCCGCCGAATCGCGATTTCGCAGCGAGCTCGTCGGCGCCCGACTGACCCTGCACGAGCCGTTCGCCCCGCGCGAGGTCATCCAGATCTGCGAGCACCTGCTGCAGGCCCCCCGCGCCGCCGCCTGAGCCGCCGGCGCGCCCTTGCGCCGAAGGTCGCACCTCGGGCATACGCCCCGTCGTGCTGGAACCTCCGAGTCGCCGGTGGCTGTTGAACGAGGCGCGCCGAGCCCTGGAGGCGGCGCTGCTGGGCCGCGCCACGACGCCCGCGACGGTACGCCCCGACGACCCCGCGCTGAGCCACGCGTCACGCGTCTTCGTCTCCTGGCATCTCGAGACGCAGCTCGTGGGCTGCATCGGCTCGCTCGAGGGGCTGTTCTCCGAGTCGTCGCGCACCGCCCCCTACCACTTCGTCGTCCAGTCG
>CAZYSW010000075.1:0-4459 GCA_964650105.1 uncultured Nannocystaceae bacterium | reverse complement strand
GAAGACGCCGTGCGCCATCTGTCGGTCCAGGCCGGGCTCCACGATCCCCGCACGCCGCCGGCCGAGCCCGATCGACTCCCGCACATGCGCTGCGAGATCTCCGTGCTCTCCCCTCCGGTGCCGCACGGCGAGCTCGGCCTACGATCCATCGAGCGCGCGCTGGTCCCTGGACGGGACGGGTTGATCCTCGCGGTGGGAGAGCGGCGCGCCGTGTTCCTCCCGGTGGTCTGGGAACGCCTGCCCGAGCCGGCCCAGTTCGTCAGGGCGCTGTGCCACAAGGCCGGCATCGACCCCGAGACCCGAGGCCCCGACGCGCGGGGCTGGATCTTCGCGACCGAGACCTTCGGCGAGTGACGGCGGAGGTGCTCAACCCGGGCACCGAAAGGACTTCGACCACACCGTCGTCTCCGGCGCCTCGTCGTCGTCCTCGTCGGGACGCCGCAGCTCCAGCCGGATCCGCGCGTCGTCTTCCCACGTCAGCACGAGGGTGTCGTCGGGCCGGACCTTCACGCCCAGCGCCTTGCCCCGGGCCAGCCGCTTCTCCTTGTGGGTGTGCAGGTCGTAGCAGTACACGCCCCCGCCCACCGTGCCGGCGATCGGATCGTAGACGTCGTGGTACGCCAGGCGCTTGCCGTCGGGCGATCGCACCAGCTCGAGCTCGCCCGACGCCGCGAGCGGGTATCGCCGACCCGTGCTCACGTCGACGAGCCCGTTGCGCTCACCGCCCCCGCCCGTGCCCCCGTAGACGTACGACGCGAGCCCCGGCACGTCGTCGAAGAAGGTGAACCGCGCGGTGCAACCGGCTCCCCCGACCTCGCACGGCACCCAGTCCCTCGTTTGCGTCCCCTCGGGGCCCCAAAAATCGTAGCGCATCCCCAGGAAGTCCTCGCCGGGGGTCTCGAGGGCCACCTCGATGATCGCGACGTCGCCGGTGCCATCGACCACGCCGCACCCCAGCACCGCGTCGGCGGCATCGCCCCGGCGATGCACGCAAAGTTCCGGGCTGTCGCAGGCGGGGCATCGACTTTGACGGTAGAGCGCGGTCGATTCGGGCCCGTCGGCACCCGCCGGCTCCGCCTCGCCCTCGGCTCCCGGCGACGTCGAGCCGCGCGCGTCACCTTCGGTGGCCTCGTCCTCGGGATCGACGTCGACCGAGGCGGGCTCGCTCGACGGCGGCGGCTCGACGACGCTTTCGGGCGGGCTCGGCTCGTCGGCGGGAGCCGGCCGGCAGCCTCCGAGCATCCCGAGCACCCCGAGGACCACGGCGACGTTTCGAATCGTGCACTTCACCATCGCGCAATTTCCTCCTCGATCGTCCGAGCGCGTTCTTCTGCGCCCGCCTGGCCCCGCAACAGCGCCAGCGCCTCGCGCCCCAGCGCCCGCGCGGCTTCGTGGTCACCCGAAGCGAGGTGTGCACGGGCCAGCGCCATGCGGGCGCGCGCCCGGTCTTCGGGGTGACCCGCATCGGTCCCCAGCAGCGCGACCGCCTCGGTGGCGCGCGCTTGGGCCGACGCGGTCCGGCCGAGCGCCAGATCGACGCTCGCTGCCGTCACCAGCGTCGACGCCACCTGGGGATGCGCGTCGCCGAGCTGCGTCCGCAGCCCCGCGAGGGCCGCATCGACGTGCTCGTCCGCGGCCTTCGGCTCGCCCAGATCGAGCAAGAGCTCGGCCAACGCCGCCCGCGACTGAAGGGTCACGACGTGCTCGTCTCCCAGCGTCGCCGCGCGGATCTCCCACGCCCGTCGAGCATGCTCGCGCGCCGTCGAGCGGTCGCCCCCACGCCGCAGCGCAAATGCCAGCGCCGCGTGGATCTCCGCCACCTGCGAGTGCTCCTGGCCGTGGATGGCGACGCCCAGCTCCAGGGCCTGCTGCAGCGCGGTCCGGGCCTCGTCGTAGCGGCCGAGCAGCGTCAGCGTGCGTCCGAGATTCGTCAGCGGAGCCACCAGCCGCGCACTGTCGGGCCCCCCGCGGCGACGCTCCAGCGCGAGCGCCTCCTCGTACAGCGGCAGTGCGGCCACGTAGTCCCCCGTGCTGTAGTGGGCGCTCGCCAGCGCATTGAGGGTGGACACGAGCGCGGTGCTGTCCCCTCCGAGCGTCCGGCGACGGATGTCGAGCGCACGCTCGAGCGGCTCGACCGCGCGCTTGGGGTCGCCCAGGCGGATCGCGTTGGCCCCCAGGTTGGTGAGCGGACGCGCCAGGTGAGAGTGGTCCGACCCGACGCTGCGCTCCAACAGCGCCAGCCCCCGGCGATAGGCCTCGTCCGCCTCGGCGTACCGCCCCAGTCGATGCAACGCGTTCCCTCGCTCGATCTCCGCCCCCGCGACGGTGATCGGCGGCCCGTCGTCCCCCAACGACGCGAGCACGCCCTCCAGCTCCACCAAAGCGCCAGCGTGATCGTCCTTCAACATGCGCAAGCGGCTGCGCCGACGCCCCACATTCGCTTCCCATCGCCCGGTCGAGCCGAGCCGTCGCGCGGTCCCGGTCGCGTTGCGGACGTACAGCTCGGCCGTCGCGGCGTCCTCGCGACGCAGCGCGACGTCGGCCAAATCCAGCCAGATCGCGAGCTTGGTCTGGTCGTGGGCGGCCGCCTCCGCGAGCTCCAACCCCTCCAGGAGGATGCGCTGCGCCTCGTCGTTGCGCCCCAGCTCGCCGAGCACCGCGCCCACCCTCTGCCGCGCCTCCGCCTGCACGGCAGGATGCCTCGAAGCATCGGCGGCGGTCACCGCCCGCTCGGCGATCGCCAGGCTCTCCTCGAAGTGACCGGTGTGCGCCCGCGCAGCCGCGGTGGCGAGCTCGCGGCGCACGGCGTCGACCTGCTCGACGACGGTGTCGTCGGGGAGCTCGGGTCGGGCGAGCAGCGCCTCGGGATCCGAGCAGGTCGCCACCGGCTGGAGCGAAGCCACCAGCTTCGGCGCATGCTCCACGACCTTGGCGTCGGCGTGGCTCAGCTCCTCGAGCACGGCCTCCAGCTCGAACCGACGCTCCTCGAGGCAGGCGTTGGTCGTCATCTCCAGCCGACGACCCGACGCGTCCACGGCACCCCGGCCGCGCCGGCACGCGTCGAGCTTGGCCTCGACCCATCGCCGCGCGTGGACGTCGAGCTGGGCGGTCACCCGCTCCAGCACGTCGGGCGCATAGGCGACGTCGGTCGACGCGAAGGCCTGCCCGATCTCCAGCTTGCGCGCCTCGCCCCACACCGCCTCGAAGCGCTCCGACACCTCCCGGCACGGGTCGGGCTCGTCGCGCAGGTACGACGCGGTCGCCACCGCGGCCGCCACCACCGCCACCCCCGTCATCGACAACGCCGCAACCCGCGTGCGGCGTTGCGACGGATCGTGCGACAGCGCCTCCAGCAGCGGATCCATCGACGCGAATCGCCGCTGCGGATCGAGCGAGAGCCCGGTCTCGATCGCTTCCAGGACTCGGCCGGGGATCGAGCCCGCCACCCGCAAAGGCGGCGTCTCGATGCGCTCGTACGACGGCACCGCGAAGGGACGTGCGCCATACAGCGCTTCCCACAGCGACACGCAAAAGCCGAACTGGTCGGAGCGCGCGTCCACGATGCCCCCCTTCGTCTGCTCGGGGGCCATGTAGGCGGGCGTCCCTGCGGCGGGTCCCGCCGTCGTGGACGTCGAGCCACTCCCGGGCGCGCTGGTGAGCTCGGCGGGGTTCGACGCCCCCGGGCTGGTCGCGAGACCGAAGTCGACCACGCGAACCCGGCCGTCGTCGCCCACCAGCACGTTCTCCGGCTTGAAATCCCGGTGCACGAGGCCGGCTCGATGGGCGGCCCGCAGCCCCTGCCCCGCGGCCGAGAACACGTCGCGAACCTCCGGCCACGAACGCGGCCGCTCGTCGAGCCAGGCACGGAGGTCCCGACCAGGGACGAACTCCATGGCGATGAAGACGTCCTGATCGACCGTCCCGACCTCGTAGATCTCGATGATGTTGGGGTGGTTGGTCTTGGCCAGCGCCTTGGCCTCTTGCAGCAGGCGAGCGCGCCGGGTCTCGGTGATCTCGACGTCCTCGACGTCCACGGCGATGAGCTTGAGCGCCACGGGGCGGTCCAGCGTGTGGTCCCAGGCCTCGTAGACGCGGCCCATCGCACCGGCCCCGATCCGGCGGCGAACGACGAACCGACCCACTCGGGTCGGCTCCACCGGGACATCGAACAGCGCGCCACGAACCGCGCGTCGCGTGCGATGCAGATCGATGGCGTCGTCCAGAACGGCGCGAGGATCACCATCGATCGGGTGGTGCATGGATTGGGTCATGGACGTCGATGCGCCCGCGGGGCTCGCTCAGGGTACCAGGCGGCACGCGAACAGGGCATGGAAGGCGACGACCCGACGACGCCCGGACAGCCGCCGCTGTCCGGGCGCGCGGTATGTTCAATCGTACGCCAGCACGTACTTCCAGGTCGGACCGTCGTTGTAGTCGTCGCGGAAGCGCATGCGGAACC
>CAZYSW010000074.1:13455-16498 GCA_964650105.1 uncultured Nannocystaceae bacterium | reverse complement strand
CATTTCTGCGCCGAAGGCACGCGGAAGGCACAGGCATGAAAAAGTCGGAGATTTCGCAAAGGTACTGCCGGTTGTACGCGACTTCATACTGTCGACTTGCCAGTGCCGCCGCCGGCGTCGTCCTCCGACGTGATGTCTCCGATGCTCTGCGGAAGCGTCGGGGGCGCGGCGCGGCGAAGCCCCGGCATCGACCTCGCACATGGTAGCAGGTGTGGACGCGGACGCGCCTCAGGCCAGACGAGCCAAGAGCGCGGTGAGGACCTGCTGCAGGTCCGGCCGGTCCCGCAACACCGGCGCCATGGGGTCGGTGCCCAGGCGCTCCATTCTCTGCAGCACGCTGCGGATGGTGAACGCGCTGGGGTCGAGCCCATCGCCCACCTCGTCCCACGACAGCGGGGTGGACACCGGAGCCCCCGGTAGCGGCCGCACGCAAAATGGAGCGGCGAGCAATCGACCGTGCCCGTTCTGCAGAAAATCGATGTAGACCCGGCCCTGGCGGGCGCGCACCGAGCGTTCGACCGTCGCGATGTCGGGGAGCGTCTGCGCCGTGACGCGAGCGAGCACCTCGCCGAGCATGCGGCATTGCTCGAACGTGCACGCGCGGCCGAGCGGGACGAGGACGTGAAGGCCGGTCGATCCGCTGGTCTTGGCGTACGCGGGCAGCCCGATCTCCTGGCACAGGTCATGGATGCGGCGGGCGATGCGGACGACGTGGGCAAAGGGTGCCGTCTTGGGGTCGAGGTCCAGGATGCACCAGTCGGGATGCTGCAGGTCCGACAGGCGACTCCCCCAGATGTGCAGGGGAATGGTGGCGAGGTTGGCCACGTAGACGAGCGCGTCGACGTCGTCGCACAGGAAGTACTGGATCTCGCGTCGGGCGTGCTCGCTCCACATGGTCTGGGTTCGCAACCAGCTCGGCACGTACTCGGGGGCGTTCTTCTGGAAGAACGACTTCCCCTCGATCCCGTCGGGATAGCGGGTGAGCACCAGGGGCCGGTCGCGGAGGTATTCCAGCAGCCACGGCGCGATCCGACGGTAGAAGTCGACGAGGTCGGCCTTGGTGTACCGCTCGGCGGGCCAGAAAATCTTGTCCGGATTGGTGATCGCCACCCGGGTCGTCGCGCTCGAGGATTCGGGCGGCGGGTCGTCGGGCGGCGCACCGTCGTCGTGGTCGGCGCCGTCGGGCTCGGACGGCTCGATTTCGCACTCGGCAGGGGTCTTGTCCTCCCGCAGCCTCGAAAGGACCGGGTGACGCAGGAAGCCGCCGTCGGTCACGTGCTTGAACCGGACCTCGCAGACCAACTCGGGCTCCACCCAGGTGTGCTTTCGCCCCGTCGGCACCGCGCCCTGGCAGGGCGGCGTCTTCCGGACGAGCCGATCGAGGATCCGGCGCAGCTCGACGAGCATCTTCTCGTCGAACCCCGAGCCGACGCGCCCCATGTAGGTGAGGACGCCCCGCCGGTGCGATGCGAGGTGAAGGGCGCCGAAGCCGGGGCGGGTGCCCTCGGGCTCGGTGAAGCCCACGATCACGAAGTCGTCGCTCCGCTCGGTCCGCACCTTGATCCATTCGGAGGACCGGCCCGCCCGGTAGGGGCTGCGGGCGAGCTTGCCGACGATGCCCTCCACGCCGAGCTTGCGGACCTCCTGGAACAGACGCTCTCCCTGGGTGGGGACGTGGTCGGCGAATCGAACGGCCCCCGTCGCGGGGAGCATGGAACGAAGCAGCGCCTTGCGCTCCACCAGCGGAAGCGGGCGGAGGTCGAAATCCTCGAAGCCCAGCAAGTCGAAGGCGTACAGCGTCACCGGATGCTCGCGCATGGCTCGGTCGACGTCCCGTCCGCGAAGAAGCTGCGCGCGCTTTTGCAGGCGCTGGAAGTTGGGCTTCGCGTCGGGATCGAGGACGACCACCTCGCCATCGAGGACGAAGTCGGCGAAGGGGAGGGCTCGAAGCGTCCGTGTGATCTCCGGGAACGCATCGGTGGCGTTTCGGCCAGAGCGGTACCGCAGCGTGACCTCGTCGCCTCTGCGCGCCGCCACGAGGCGATACCCGTCGTACTTGAGCTCGAACACCCAGCCCTCGCGCGTGAACGGCTCCTCACGCGCTTCGGCCTTCATCACCTCCACCGTCGCGGGATCCACCCGTCTTCGCGGCGCGCCGAGGGCGGCGAGACGCGCGCGGACGTCGCGGCTCCGATCGACGCCGCGTCGAAGGTCGTCGATGGTGAGTCCCGACAGGACCGAGGCGTCGTCGAGACGAGGATCGGTCGTCGCGGCCGCATCGGGCTTCTTGATGAGGAGCCACTCGCGCCCCGTGTCGCCCTTGGTGCGGGCCAGCGTCCATACGCCGCGGAGCTTGTGCCCCTGCAGCTCGAACAGCAGCTTGCCCTTGGCGTATCCGGGGGCCACGGGCTCGAGCGGGATCCACACCCCCCGGTCCCACACGATCATGGCGCCGGCCCCGTAGTTGCCCTGGGGGATGACGCCTTCGAAGTCGACGTACTCGAGCGGATGGTCCTCCGTCTCCACCGCCAACCGCTTCTCCGCCGGATCGGGAGAGGGGCCGCGCGGCACCGCCCACGAGCGCAACACGCCGTCGATTTCGAGCCGAAGGTCCCAGTGCAAACGGCGCGCGGCGTGCATCTGACAGACGAACAGGCGCGGCTGCCCGACGGGCGTGTCTTCGCCGTACCGGTACCCACCGAAGGGCTCGGTCGTGCGATCCGCCGATCGCTTGGCGCGGTAGTCGTCGAGCCGGTCGGCTTCGTTTTTTCGGGGTTTCGGCACGTCTTTTGCGAGCCAGCGAGGACCGAGCGATGATATCGCCCCTATGGCAGCGCGGGCTATCGCGTCCGGCACCATCGCGTTCGGGCTGGTTTCGATCCCGGTGAAGCTGTTTCCGTCGGTGTCTCCGTCCGATGCGATCTCGTTCAACAACCTGCACAAGGACTGCGGGACCCGCGTCAAGTATCAGTTCTGGTGTCCGCAGCACGAGGCGGTCCTCACTCGCGAGGACATGATCAAGGGCTACGAGTTCGCCAAGGGG
>CAZYSW010000074.1:0-13413 GCA_964650105.1 uncultured Nannocystaceae bacterium | reverse complement strand
CACGGACGAGGAGTTGAAGGCCGTCGAGGAGCAGTCCACCGGCGGCATCGACATCACGGAGTTCGTCCCCATCGCGCAGGTCGACCCGATCTACTACGCGAAGGCCTACTATCTGGCGCCCGACAAGGGCGGAACCCGCGCCTACCACTTGCTGGCTGCGGCGCTGCGAGAAACCGGCCTGTGTGCCCTCGCCAAGTACGCCGCGCGGGGCAAGCAGTATCTGGTGCTGATCCGTCCCGTCGACGAGGGGTTGGTGATGCAGCAGCTCCACTACCCCAGCGAAGTGCGAGCGATGAAGGAGGTCGGCATCGACCAGGCCGAGGTGCGCGAGGGCGAGCTGGCGCTGGCGGTGCAACTCGTTCGGCAAGGCGCCGTCGAGACCTTCGATCCGGGCAAGTACACCGACGAGGTGCGTGATCGGATCCAGGCGCTCATCGATCGCAAGGTGCAAGGGCAGGACATCACCCGGGCACCCGCCGAAAGCCCACGGGCTCAGGTGATCGATCTGATGGCCGCGCTCAAGGAGAGTCTGGGGATGCCCGCCCCCGACCCGACGAAGGCGGCGACCGACGGCCCCGAGCCCGAGCCCTCCGCAGCCCCGAGCCCCCGACCCAAGACCGCCGCCGGCGACAAGGACTAGCCCGCCGCAGGCGACGAAGGATTCGCCCGCCTCGGGCGAAAAGGGCTCGACCGCCGCGAAGGACGAGCACCGACTCGCACTGCGAACCGGCCCGCGGGCCGCTCGTCGTGACGCGGTCGATCGACGTCGACCTCCCGTCGTCTCCGGGGGTGTCGCCGACCGATCGTCGCGGCGCCCGATGCCCTCGGATGCCCTTCGGCGCCCCCCGAGCCCTCGACGCGCCGATGCGTCGCCGTTGCACAAAGATGCCCAAAGATGCGTCGCCGTTGCACAAAGATGCCCAAAGAGGATCGGCGCGTTGGGGTTTTCCGACCTCGCGAAACATCGGTGCAAAACCTCGGCGACCCTTCGGCGTCGCGACCCAACGACCGCGTCGCCGCAAAAATCGCTGCATCCACCCACGACCTGCTCGTATACTGGGTCCTGGGGGACCGGCCGACGCGTGCGTACCTTGCTTGTCGAAGACGATGCGACTCGACGTGAAATCGTGTCCACATGGCTGGGCGAGCTCGGGCTCGACGTCACGGCGGTCGAGGACTCGCAAGAAGGACTGCTCGCGCATCTGCGGTCGCCCTTCGAGCTGCTCGTCCTCGACTGGGTCACGCCTCGCATGGACGGGCTGCAGCTTTGCCAACGCATCCGGGCGTTGCCCACCGGCGAGGCGCCCTACATCCTCATCGTCACGGGCCGCGACCGACCGCAGGACCTCCTCGAGGCGCTCGATGCCGGTGCCGACGACTACATGGCCAAGCCGATCGACTTCAACGCCCTGCGCACCCGGATCCGGATCGCCGAGCGGCGCGTCGCCAACTACAACCGCCGCAAGGCCGCCGAAGAGGCGCTCGCGCAATCGGAGGTCGACTTTCGGCGGGTCATCGAGCGGTGCCCGTTGGGCGTGTTCGCCCATCGCGACGGGCGGATCGTCTACGTGAACAACGCCGCGACGATCACCTTCGGCATGGACCGCGAGCGCCTGGTCGGGTCCGCGCTCGGGAGCTTCGTGCCCGACGCTTATCGCGAGGTCGCGCTCGAGCGCGCGGCTCGGTTCGAGCGGACGAACGTCCCGCCGCCCCCCATGGAGATGGAGATTCTGCGACCCGACGGCACCCGTGCCCCGGTGCGGATGATCCCCACCACGCGGGCCCGCCTGCGAGGGGAGCGGGCGAGCTTCGTCATTCTCGAAGACGTCTCGGAGCGGCTGCGGGCCGGGCGCGAGCTCAGGCTCACGCGGTTCGCGATGGATCACGCCGGGGACGCCTCGATCTGGGTCCGCGAGGACGGCCGCCTGATCTACGGAAATCACGCCGCGCAAGAGCTCGCCGGCTTGCTGCGCGCCGAGCTGGTGGGGCGCTACATCTGGGAGTACGACCAGGACATCGGGCCCGACGACTGGACCGAGATTCGCCATCAGCTCGAGCTGCAAACCACGCTGCGGCGCGAGGGGACGATACGCCGCAAGGACGGGCCGAACGTTCCGGTGGAGATGTCGCTCGCCTTGCGGCACTACGACGGCGAGCAATTGATCATCGCGGTGGTCCGCGACGTCCGCGAGCGTCGCCTGCTGCAGAGGAGCTTGCAGAACGCGGACCGGCTGGCATCGGTCGGCAGTCTCGCCGCGGGCGTCGCCCACGAGATCAACAACCCGCTGGCGTACGTCATCGCCAATCTCGAGCTTCTCGGCGAGGAGCTCGACGCGCTGCAGGTTCCGGGGTTCGAGGATACGATCGCGCGATTGTCGAGAACCGTGGCCGAGGCGACGGACGGGGCCAACCGCGTGCGTCGGATCGTCGGAGACCTCAAGACGTTCGCGCGCGCGACGGACGACGACGATCGGGGTGTGGACGTGGCCGACGTTCTCGATACGGCGATCGACATCGCGGCCAACGAGATTCGCCATCGCGCCCGGCTGGAGCGGGTGTACGGCAACGTTCCTCGGGTGCGCGGCAACGAGGGGCGATTGACGCAGGTGTTCCTCAACCTGCTGGTGAACGCCGCCCACGCCATCCCCGAGGACGGCAGCCCCCATCATCGCATCAAAGTGGTCACGGGGCTCGACGACGAAGGCTGGGTTCGGGTCGAGATCTCGGACACGGGCGTCGGGATCCCGGGCGACATGATCGATCGGATCTTCGACCCCTTCTTCACCACCAAGCCCCAGGGGATGGGGACGGGGCTGGGGCTGTCGATCTGCCACGGCATCGTCAGCGCGATGGGAGGGCGCATCGAGGTCGAGAGCAGCGTCGGATCGGGCTCGTGCTTCCGCTTGCGGCTGCCGGTCGCGCAGGGCGTGGACGCCCCCGAACCGGTCCCGCGGGACGATTGGCGCGGTGGCCCCCGAAGGACGCTCCGCATCCTGGTCGTCGACGACGAGCCGCTCATCTGCGAAGGTATTCGGCGCGCGCTGGCCGGGCACGACGTGGTGACCGCCAAGAGCGGCAAGGAAGCGATCCGCTTGTGCGAAAACGGCGACTTCGATCTGATCCTGTGCGACGTGATGATGCCCGACGTTTCGGGGATCGACGTCTATGGACGGGTGCGCACCGCGAAGCCCGGTTTCGAGGCACGCTTCGTCTTCATGACGGGGGGAGCCTTCACGCCCAAGACGCGTGCCTTCCTCGAATCGGTCGACAACGAGCAGATCACCAAGCCGTTCTCCCTCGGCGAGCTGCGGACACTGATCGCCCGAAAAGCCGTCGACTGAAACGCGGTCCTCGAGGTGGCCGTCTCGAAAGGTCGTCCACGGCGGCACGGTCCGGCTCGAGGCGACAGACGGTGGCTGCCGCGAGAGGTTCGGCGACCCGCCGGCGCCATGGGGGAGAGGCGGCGGCAGGTCTTCCCGCGGCGCTCGGCGTTCCGGCCGCGGCGTGACCGATGCGAGGGGGGCGTCGGTCCGGGGGAGCACGGAGGCTATCGGTAGCCCGCCGCCTGCAACGAGAACAGGTGGGCGTAGCGACCGCCGGCGCGCATCAGCTCGTCGTGGGTGCCCTGCTCGACGATTCGACCGCCGCGCAAGACGACGATGTGGTCGGCCATGCGCACGGTGGAGAACCGGTGCGAGATGAGCACGGTGATCTTGTCCGCGGCCAGCTCGCGAACGTGCTGAAACACGGCGGCCTCCGCCTCGGCGTCCATCGCCGACGTGGGCTCGTCGAGGACCAGGACGTCGGCTCCGGACCGCATGAACGCGCGCGACAGCGCGATCTTCTGCCATTGGCCCCCCGACAGCTCGCGACCACCTTTGAACCAGCGGCCGAGCTGCGTGTGGTACCCGTCCGGAAGGTCGGCGATGAAGGCGTCGGCCATGCCTCGGCGCGCCGCCTCCTCCCATCGCGTCGCGTCCGTGAAGTGATCGACGTCGCCGGCGCCCACGTTCTCGCCCACCAGCATCTGGTAGCGGACGAAGTCCTGGAAGATCACGCCGATGCGACGGCGCAACGCGTCGAGATCCCATTCCCGAACGTCGAGGCCATCCAGCAGGATGCGTCCTTCGGTCGGCTCGTACAGGCGCGTGAGGAGCTTGATCAGGGTGGTCTTGCCCGATCCGTTCTCGCCCACCAGCGCCAAGGAGCGTCCCGGGCGCAGGTGCAGCGATACCCGTTCGACCGCGGGGGTGGTGGCCCCCGGGTAGGTGAACGAGACGTCCTCGAACCGGATGCCGTCGTCGGGCCGCGGACCCTTGGTCGCCTCGCCGGTCGGGGGCTCGACCTCCTGATCGAGGTACTCGTAGAGGTTGGACAAATACAGGTTGTCCTCGTACATACCGCCGATCGCCGCCAGGCCGGCGGACACCGCAGACTGCCCCTGCTTGAACACGAGCAGGTACATGGTCATCTCTCCCAGCGAGATCGCGCCGGCGATGGCCTCCACGGCGATCCAGGCGTAGGCGCCGTAGAAGGCGAGCGTCCCCACCAGGCCCAGGACTAACCCCCAGATGCCTCGCCGCAAGGTCAGCGCCCGGTCCTCCTCGAAGATCTCGTGAAAGATGTCCTTGTAGCGCTGCAGCAAAAGGTCGCCGAGCCCGAAGAGCTTCACCTCCTTGACGTTGTCCTCGCGGGCGAGGACCGTTTCCAGGTAGGCCTGCTTGCGGGTCTCGGGGGACCGCCAGCGGAACAACCGAAAGGCGTCGCCCGAGAACTTCGCCTCGGCCAAAAAGGCGGGCAACCCGGCCACGACGAGGACGGTGACCGCCAGCGGCGAGAACTGCCACAAGAGGGCCCCGTAGCTCAGAAGCGAGATGCCGTTTTGGACCAGCCCGAACGTGCGATTGACCAGGCTCAGTGGACGGCTGGAGGCTTCGCGGCGTGCACGGGTGAGCTTGTCGTAGAACTCCGAGTCCTCGAAGTGTCGCAGATGGAGGGTGAGCGCCTTCTCCAGGATCATCACGTTCACCCGATGCCCGAGCAGCGCCCGGAGCAGCGACTGGCACACCGAGATGCCCCGCTGCGCGGCGGCCAGGGCCACGACGATCAGGCCCTCGGCGGCGACCCAGCGGAGCGCGGGGCCGAAGTCACCGGTTCCGGTCTCTCTTCGCAGCTCGATCGCGGCCACGACCGTATCCACGATGAGCTGACCGACCCAGGCCGCCGCGGCGGGCAGCAGACCGGCGAGCACCGTGAGCACGGCGAGCGCGATGGTGAGCGCGCGGCTCGTCGTCCACACCAGGTCCAGGGCTTGGCGGCTGTAGCGGAAGACCCCGAAGAACTCGGCGACTTGGCGGCGAGGGGCGTCGGCCACGGGAAAAGGATGGCCGACCCCGGGCGGCGCCTGACACGGCGAGGCCGTCGGCGCGGCGCAAAGCGGGCGACGCCGGCCTGCTCACGCCGAGCGTCGAGCCGGGGGCGCGTCGAGAGCCCACCGCGGCCCGCGCTGGATGCGGAGCGCCGGACGGACCGATGCCTCTCGGGCCTCGGGCTCAGCCCGCGGGCGGACAGGTGACGTTGCCGAGGGCGTAGCCCGTCATGTCCGAGTAGGTGTAGGGACTGGTGAGGCCACCATAGGTGCCGACCGCCACGCCGGTGGCCGGGTCCACCTTGAACGCGACGTTGTTGACGGCCCACACGAAGCCGTCGATGTCGGTGCTGATGCCCTTGACGGTGCCCCCGGTCTGGGTGACGAACACCTTGCCGAACGACAGCGTGTCGATGTCGATCGAGACCGCGCCCGCGTCCGTCGCGATCCACACCGCGTTGTCGGGTCCTTCGGCCAGCCCGCCGACGCTGATGAAGCCTCCGACCGTGTCCCAGACCTCGGTGTCGGGGTCGAAGCGGGCCGCTCCGCTGCCGAACGTGCTCGATACCCACACTTTGCCGTTGTGATCGACGGTGATCCCGTAGGGGTTCACGTTGGCCGGCAAGGGGAAGATGTCGACGCTGAAGTCGTCGATGTTCACCCGCGCCATCTTCTTGTCGAAGCTGACCGCGCCCATCGGCGTGAAGTACAGGTTTCCGGCCGCGTCGACGGCTCCACCGTAGGCGCCGAGCTGGAAGCCGCTGAAGTCGTCGATCGGAATCTCTTGCACGATGCTGCCGTCGGACCCCTCGACGAGGTAGGCGATCACGCCCCCCATCCCGCCGGTGCCGGGGGCCAATCCCGGCGCCGCGCTCGTGACCGTCCAGACCCGCTCACCCTCGGAATCGCAGGTGCCGGGGACCACCTCGCCGGGCGTCCACGCGACCGGGCGTTGATTGGTCGTCGGGAACTCCGTGTACCAGGCGCGGCACTCCTCCAGATCCCACGGAACGATGTCGTTGGCTCCTTGGGACGTCTGGATGCCCGGTATCTCGTTGGATTCCACGCAATCGGCCGGATCGGCGTGGAACTTCACCAGCCCGCCGTGACGGTTGGCGACCGCTACGTCGCCCGCGAGGTTGACGGACGTTCGCGACGGGTTGCCGGCGCCATCGGGGCGCGTGTAGTAGCGACCCTCCTCTTGTAGCGTGCGGGTGTTCACCTTGGAGACGGTTCCCTGCTCGGCATTCGCGATCCAGATGTAGTGGAGCTCGCAGCCACACCCCGAGATGCCTCCGCCCGTCCCTCCGACGTCGAAGATCGGCCCGCCGCTGTCGACCGTTCCGCTCGTGCCGTCGTCGACGCCCGTCGTGGTGCCGGTGGTCATGGCGGACGCGGTCGTCTCCATGGCCTCGTCCCCGCTCGAGGTCGAGCCGGCGACGCTCTCGGTCGGATCGTCGTTGAAGACGCTGTGACCGTGATGAGTCGAGCACGCTACGGCTCCGACGAGCCCGCACACAGCGATGGCGTTTCTGGTGATCATCGAACCCCCGCGGCACCGGGGGTGGTCCGGGGACCCCAGAGGTTCCCGAGAGCCCGCTGGCCCAGGCCGAACTCGATCAGCGCCGACCTCGCCGATCGGCGAGTGCACGCACGGCCGGCCCTCGGAGGCACGCAAGGAAGCTCACGGCTCCTGGCAGCTCGCACCCTGGCCGGGCCGCCGCGCGTCGCGACCCGGGTGGCGGCCCCGACGGCGCCACCCGCCTCGGACACGGGTTGACGGGGCTGTTTTAATGAGAGGCACATGGCCGACGTCATCAATCTGAACCAGTACCGCAAGCGGAAGCAGCGGGAGACCGCGCGTCGCCGAGCGGACGCCAACGCGGTGCGCCACGGGCTGACGGCGGCCGAGCGACGACGTCAGGAGCAGCAGCGCAAGCGCCAGGCCGAGGAGGTCGAGGGGGCCCGTCGAGACGAGCCCGCCCGAGACGACCCCGAGTAGGGGCCTCCGCGGGTGTCCCCGACCGAGCCGGGGCGCCTGCGACGAGCCTGCAGGGACCCCCAAGGCGACCGAAGACGACTTCGGCGGGGACCCCCAGGCGCCGTGAAGCTGGAGTGAATCGCCGCGGCCCCCCGCGGCGGAAATCGAAACGCGTCCCCGTGCGTGTCGGGGACGCCTGCCGCTCACGGACTCGCCGAACCGGGAGCCGATGCACGCGTGGGTGTCAGCAACCAAGGGGCAACGTCGTTGGGGACACGGACCGAGGCATGAGGGGAAGCGTCGCACGAGGGAGCGTGGTGGGGATCGTCCTGGGGGCGATCGTCACCGTCGCGCTCGCCCATCGTGGCGCTCGCTCCGAGCCCTCGGCGTCGGACGCGAACGCGCGGGGCTCCACCGAGGCTCTGGCGACGCCGCGCGATGCGGGGCCCATGGAGGTCCGACCGCTCCGGCCGTTGCGTCCAGGTAGCGGTCCTTCGAGCGAGGTGGAGCCGAGCTCTCGGTCCTGAGTGCCCGGCTGTGCGGCTCGACGGGGCGGCGAGGGCTGCGCCTGGTGATCCCACGCGTTCCGTCGAAACGCAAACGCGGAGCCTAGCACGCGGCGGCCCCGCGGCTACGATCTGATCTGCGGTGCGGAAACGGACCAAGACGCGGCTCCCCGAGCGACGAGCCCTTCCCGAAGCGCCCCGGCGGCCCGAGGAGCGCGTGGAGCTCGAGGACGAGCCGTACGACGACGAGAAGGACCACACGCGGTGCCCCGATTGCAAGGGCAGCGGGTACTACGTCGGCTTCACCGACCGACGCTTGTGCCCCACCTGCGACGGCAGCGGTTACCTGTGATCGGTCGATCGACGTCGTCGACGGTACGGCACGGGCGAGCGGAGGACGGAGCCTCCGAGGCGGAGGACGTTTCGGCGGCAGTGTTTGAGTCGAGCCTGGGACGTCCATTCTCCCTGCGAATCCGTCGAATCGGTGGTCGGCGTCCTTCGTCCCTCGTCGCGTGACGTGACGACGCGACGGGCCGACGGGTATACTCGCGACGAACGTGGCCCGATCGGCGAGCAGGGCAGGGGGTCGACGCTCGCGCGGCCGTCGATCGGCGCTCGACGACCTGGGGGCCGAGGAGCTGCTGAACCTCCGGTTGTGCGACCTCGACGTCACGATCGAGGGGACGTGGCTCGAGGAGCGGATCGAGGCGGTGCTCGGGGAGCTCGAGGCTCGAGGGCTGGTGCTCCGCCCCCATTTTTGGCTGTCAGACGAGTGGAGCTCGCCCGACGGCATTCCGGGCGTGGCGATCCCGTTCTATTTGGCGCACCCGAGGCTGATGGCGCTCGAACGCAGCCAGATGCACGACGTCGAAGGCGGCACGCGGCACGCGTGCATGAAGCTGTTGCGACACGAGGTCGGTCACGCCTATCAGCACGGATACGAGCTCGGGCGGCGCCGCGCCTGGCGCGAGATCTTCGGATCGCCTTCCCGTCCGTATCCCGACTACTACCGTCCCAACGCGACGAGCAAGAACTTCGTGTTGCACCTCGAAGGCTGGTACGCGCAGAGCCACCCCGCAGAAGACTTCGCGGAGACGTTCGCGGTTTGGCTCCGCCCCGGCTCCGACTGGCGCCGGCGCTACGCGGCGTGGCCGGCTCGTCGCAAGCTCGAGTACGTCGACGCGCTGATGGCGGGCCTGGTCGGGAAGCCTCCGCGCGTTCGACGGCGGGCTCGCCCGTACGCGCTGTCGACCCTCAAGAAGACCCTTCGCGAGCACTACGAGCAGAAGCGAGAGCACTATCGCGTGACCTTCACCCGCGCCTACGATCGCGACCTCGAGATGCTGTTCACCACGTCGCACCGGGCGGATCGGGAGAGCGCCGCCGCGTTCATGCGTCGCCATCGAAGGGCGCTGGTCGAGATGGTGTGCCGCTTCGCGCAGGACCACGAGCCCGTCGTCGACCACGTGCTCGACGAAATGATCGGTCGGAGCCGCGAGCTCGGTCTGCGCGTCAAGGGGCGAGAGTCCGCGTTGCTGCACTCGCTTTCGCTGTCACTCGCCGTTCATGCGGTGGACTTCGCGCGCCGGAGCGCGCACTGGTGGCCGGTATGAGGCGTCGCAAGCTTCGCGTCCTGGCGCTCATGCACGAGGATCTCGTCCCCCCGGACGAGCTCACCGGCCTGACCCCCGAGGAGATCGAGCCCATCAAGACCGAGTACGACGTGGTCACCGGGCTCAGCCACCTCGGTCACGACGTGATCAAGCTGGGGCTGCACGACGAGCTGGCGCCGCTCCGACGCGCGCTCAAGGAGGTTCGGCCCCACATCGTGTTCAACCTCCTGGAGGAATTCCACGGGCAGACCATCTACGACCAGCACGTCGTGAGCTACCTGGAGCTGGCACGCACGGCCTACACCGGGTGCAACCCCCGCGGATTGGTGCTCGGTCGGGACAAGGCGCTCTCCAAGAAGATCCTCCACTACCACCGCATCCGCGTCCCGCGTTTTCACGTGTTCCCCGTGGGGAGGAAGGTACGGCGCCCGGGTAGGCTCACCTTCCCGCTCATCGTGAAGTCGCTGATCGAGGAGGGCTCGACGGGGATCTCCGAGGCGTCGGTGGTGAGCAGCGACGAGAAACTCGTGGAGCGGGTGCATTTCATCCATCGCTCGGTGAAGACCGACGCGATCGTGGAGGAGTTCATCGATGGTCGGGAGATCTACGCCGCGGTGCTCGGCAACTATCAGGTCAAGGTCCTCCCGCCCTGGGAGATCCGGCTCGACAAGATGCGATCGGATGCGCCCCGCATTGCGACGCGGCGCGTGAAGTGGGATCTCGAGTTCCAGGAGAAGCACGAGGTGACGATCGGGCCCGCCGTCGGTTTAGACGACGACTTCCTGCGGCGCTACGCCGCCGCGGCCCGTCGCATCTATCGCGCCCTCGATCTCAGCGGTTATGCGCGCCTGGACTTTCGTCTGAGCAAGGACGGGCACCTGTACTTCATCGAGGCCAATCCCAACCCCGACATCGCCCACGACGAGGAGTTCGCCTCCGCGGCGGCTGCCGCCGGCATCGAGTACGAACGGCTCATGCAGCGGATCGTGAACCTGGGTCTCGCCCACATGCGGACTTTGACGGTGGCCTGACGCGTCGTCGCTCGTCCGCGCGAGCGGGTCGCCGCGCCGTGCTACAAGTTGCCGATGCACGCCTCGGATCCCGGGTCGGATCGGATCTTCCCCCGCTGGCTCGTCGCGCTCGCCGGCATCTTCGCGATCGGCTTTCTCCTCTGGGTCTTGCGCGGCGCGTTGACGCCGGTGTTCTTCGCGTTCTTGATCGCCTACATGCTCGATCCGGTCGTCGACCGGTTCGAGGCCCGCAACCTGCCTCGGGGGGTGGGGATCGCGGTCATGCTGGGCCTGGTGTTCGGGGCCATCGTGCTGTTTGTCGGGCTGGCGCTGCCGGGCATCGTGCGCGACGTGGCGGCCTTCTTCCGGGAGCTGCCCGCGACGTTGGACGAGGTGCTGGCGCAGATCGAGCCGTGGCTCGCCGAGATGGGCGTGGAGTTGCCGCAGACGGTCGGGGACGCCATGCAGCAGTGGCACATCGACAGCGAGCAGATCGCCAAGGCCGTCGCGCCCGCGGGCGCGGTGATCATGTGGATTCTGGGTGGAACCGCCAATGCCCTGGCCGCCCTGGCGGGGCTCGTCATGATCCCCGTCTTCGCCGCGTACCTCTTGCACGATTTCGATCGCATCGTGGTCGGGGTTCGAGACCTGGTGCCGCAACGCTGGCGCCCGTTCGTCGTGGACGTCGCTCGCGAGGTGGATCAGGTCCTCGGTGCGTTCATTCGGGGGCAGCTCATCGTGATGGTCATCCTGGCGGTCCTCTACGGGGTCTCCTACGCGCTGCTGGGGGTTCGCCTGGGGGTGGTGATCGGCATCGTGGCCGGCCTCTCGTCCTTCATCCCGTACGTGGGTGGAGCCGTGGCGCTGGGGCTCGCGGTGATCATGTGCCTGCTGGACTGGGGTGGGTGGCTCCAGCTCGGTGGCGTGGTCGTGGTGTACTCGCTGATCCAGGTGCTCGAGGGGTTCGTCATCACGCCGAAGATCGTCGGCGACAAGGTGGGGCTCTCGGCGGTGTGGGTGTTGTTCGCGCTGGTGGTCGGAGGCGATCTCTTCGGGTTCATGGGGGTGCTGTTGTCTCTTCCTGCGGCGGCGGTGGCCAAGGTCTTCGTGGTGCGCGGGCTCGCCTGGTATCGCGCGTCGAGCTTCTTTCGAGGCGATGGGCCCGAGCCGGGCCCCGTCCTCGCGGAGGTTCTTCGAGCGGAGGCCGACCCCGACGACGCCACCCGGGCGGCGAAGCAGGGACACCCGCCCGAGGCCCCGCCGCCGGGTGAGGCTTCCACGCCGCGCTCCGAGCCCTCGATGGAGGGTCCTTAGGCGCGCCGCCAGGTACGACGGGGGTGCATGCGCCGGCCCTGGGAGGCACCGCCGGTGAGCGAGCGCCCGAAAACGTGTAAGGCCCACTACGCCGGCGCGTTGGGGATCGGCGTGTGGAGCCATGATGGAAGTCCGACCAAGCGGGGCGCACCGGCATCCCCGCGTCTGCTCCTGCCCGATGGCGGCCGAATGCTGTCGATCGGAGTCGACGAGATCGAGTGGGTGGAGGCGGCGGGGAACTACGTTCAGATCCACACCCCGCGCAAGATCCACCTGGTCCGACACACAATGAAGGGGATGGAGGCCAAGCTCGATCCCGCCCGGTTCGTCCGGATCCGCCCCTCGGCGATCGTGGCGGTGGCGGCGGTGGACGCCGTCGAGACCCGCCCCGGCGGCGACTACCTGGTCATTCTGCGAGACGGCACCCGCATCCCGAGCAGCCGCAGCTATCGCGCCCGGATCGAAGGGATCTTCGGGAAGCCTGCCCGTCGGAGCCGCGCGTCCCAGCGCTGGCTGGCGGGAGCGCGCTCCGGCGACCCGGGGGGAGGCGAGCCCGCGACTCCGGCTTGAAGCGCGACGGCTCGATGGTCACGTTCGGCTGGAAGTCGATCAAGGTGTTGGTCGCCTCCATGACCGTCATCGAGGTGGACGAGCGCTCGGCGACCTTGAAGCCGTCGACGTCCCGATAGCTCTCGATGCGCTCGGCGACCGGGATGACGCCCATCTGCGTCTCTTGCTTGAACTGCTTTTCTCGCAGCAGCCCGGTCTCCTCGTCGTAGCTGAGCAGGATCTCGTCTCCGTCGTCGCTCTCGAGCTTGATGTCGATGAGGCTCCGGCCGTCGGCCTCTCGCCGGGCCACCGTGGTCGCCGTCGTATAGTACTTCTTCCAGTCGGCCTCCATCACCAGGCTGCCGCTCTGCTCGGCCTGCTTGGCCTCCTTGCCGTCGAGCTTGCGCTTGCCGTTGACCGGATCGTCGGCGAACACGCCCTCCTCGTTTCGCCACTGCCGCATCACGCCGACTCCCGGCATGTCGGTCTCGATGTAGAAGTGGCCGTCTTGCCACCACATCTTGGTCACGGCGTGCATGTTCTGCGCCGGCATCTCCATCTTGTGCTCCGCGTAGAAGCTCTTGATGGAGGCGATCTTCTCCGGGCCACCCACGGCTTCGACGGCGGCCTGCAGCACCTCCTCGGCCGCGGGCAGGGCTTCGGCCGGTTGTTCGGCCGTATCGGCCGACGCGTCGGGCGGCGTGGTCGGGGTCGCCGGCGGCGGGTTGCAGGCGGCGGTCAGGGTGAAGAGAGCGAGGGCGATGCGGCGCATGGTGTGTTCTCCTGAGCTCACGACGATCCGAGCGCCTCGATGGCGGCGTCGAGGACGGGATCGCGTCCGTTGGCGAAGTCCTGGGCGGTTTCGGGGACGGTCACGTCGGGCAGCACGCCGCGGCCCTCGATCGCGACACCGGCGGGGCTCTGAAAGTCGGCGACGACGTACTGCAAGGTCCCGCCGTCGGGCAACTCCTCGATGACGGAGGGGAGGGCGGCCCCCTGGGACGACGATGCGCCGAACACCTTGGCGCGCTTCAGATCGACGAGCCCCTGCGCGAAGATCTCCGACGTGCTG
>CAZYSW010000073.1:10857-16508 GCA_964650105.1 uncultured Nannocystaceae bacterium | reverse complement strand
CGGGGGTCTGCGGGGGGTGAGGAGGGGGGCGAAGAGGGGGAGGAGGACGAGGAGAGAGAGGGGTGGGGTCGGGGTGGTTCGGCAGGCGCAGCCGGAGTCGTCGGTGGTGGCGCTGGTGGGGCCTTCGGTTTCGGAAGAGGAGGTGTCGTCGAGGGGGTCGTCGTCGTTGCCGCCGGAGGCGGTGGTGCCCGAGAGGGTGTCGCCGGTGGTTTCGGAGGCGTCGTCACCGGAGGATTCGTCGCCGGGGTCCGGTGCTTGGCCGAGGAAGAAGGTGACGGTGTCGGTCGCCTGGTTGCCGTCCTGGTCGAGGATGTCGACCCGGACCGTGTGCTCGCCGTCGGGTAGCCCGACGACGGGGACGACGAGCTCGGGGCCCAGATAGTCCTTGTTGCCGACGCGCGGACCTTGTTGGGTGGGATCGAGCCCCGCGTAGACCGTGAACAGTTGGGGAGGAAGGTCGTCCTGCATGTGGATCAGGATCGCGACGTCCGAGCCGGAGGGGAAAACCTCGCCCTCGGTGGGCGACAGGATCTCCAAGGTGGGGGGGACGATGTCCGGCGAGGGCGGACCGAAGATCATGAGCATGTCCAGATAGCTGTTCTGGTGATTGGGCTCGTCGCAGTTGAGGGCGTGCATCTCGGGGCACACGGCCTCGGTCGGGACGATGCCGCCGTCGATCAGGACGATCTGGTGGCAAACGTTCTCGAAGCGCGGATCGGCGGCGCCGCCGATGGTCGGGTAGAGGAGGTCGCCGGCGCTGTCGACGTGCTCGAGGCCCCACAGGTGGGCGGCCTCCTGGCCCACGATCTTGGCCACGACGGAGGGGCTGTTGAAGTCGAGGCTGAATGCCGTCTCGCTGCGGTTGGTGTTCCAGCAATCGATGGTGGGTGCGACACCGGCGAATCCGCCCTGGCTGGGGGGCGGGTTCCAGTCTCCGACCATGATCATGTCGTATTCGACGTCGTCGGACGGGCGGGTGTCGATGACTTCGATGGCGAAGTCCGCGACGTCGTTGGCCATGGCCTGTACGACCGCGGCCCGAGCGTTGGCGCTGCCCGAGTAGGGCAGCACCTCGCCGTGCATGATGGTCGAGCAGTTGTTGACCGGCCAGTTGCTGCCGTTGCAGCTCTGCATCTGGCCGCCGTCGAAGTTGATGAAGAGGATGCCCGGCTCGTGAAAGTCGAGGTGGAGCGGGCGGGGGCCTTCGGTGACCACCGGCTCGAACCACGGTGCAGTGGTGGGCATCGCGGGATCGAGATCGCTCGTTGCGGTTGGCCCGAGCGCCCAGACCCACAGGTGCCAGGAAGTCACGAACGCGGGGAGCAGTGCCATCGTCTCTCACCGTATGAAGGACGGCAGTTTTCGACCACTGCTTTTTGTGGAGGGGCGCCAGAGGTGGCCTGGGTGCGGGCCAGCGCAGGGACGTCGAGCGATGCGGGGTAACGCACGTTCGTCCGGTCGGTGAAGATGGTGGCCGAACGTCGTTTCCACGCCCTCGTCAGGGGCCCGCGCGATCGGTCGGGCGCGGGTCGTGGCTGCGATCGGGGGACGTCGGTTGGCCGGTGCCGGACGGCGGGGCAATCGCGCGTGCGTTGCCGGGTTGGGGGCGTCGTGTCGCCCGTTTGCCCGATCGCGGTGTGTCGTTGGTGGCGACCGATCTGCAGGGGAACCTCCGCGATTACACCGAGCTCAAGCGGCGCTATTTCGCGGAGAAGGCGGCGGGCAACGAGCCGGTGCTGCTCTTGTGCGGCGACCTGGTGCACGGGCCGGGCCCCGCGTTGTCGAACCCCGCGGACTGGCCCGACTTCTTGGGGACGTTCTACCGCGACGAGTCGCTCGAGCTCATCCTCGACTTCGAGGTCTTCAGCCGCACCGAGCGAGCGCTCGCCCTCCTGGGGAATCACGAGCACGCCCACGTGGGTGGTCCGGTGGTCAGCAAGTTCTACGACGACGAGGCGGCGGTGCTCGACGCCGCGCTGGGCGAGGAGCGCGAGCGCATCCATGCGTTCATGCGGTCGTTTCCGTTGCTGGCGGTCTCCCGCTGTGGCGGCGTGTTCACCCACGCGGCACCGCGGGCCTGGGAGCCCGACCTGGAGGCGTTCGAACGGATCCAGTACGCGGGATACGAGACGGCGAGCATTACCGAGACGTACGAGCGCGACACGCTGGGCCCGCTGTTGTGGGCGCGTCATGCCGATCCCGAACGAGCCCGCGCCTTCTTGGCGGCGACGGCCCTCGACGGGCGCCCCGGCACGTTCGTCGTGTACGGTCACGACGTGGTGCGCGAGGGCTACGAGAAGGGTCGGCGACGAGCAGCTTTGCCTGTCGACGTCGTTCGGCCTCGAAGACCGCAACAAGTACTCCCTGCGGCTGGACCTTTCGCGGCGGTATCGGTCGGTGCACGATCTCCACCTGTTTCGCGAGCTGCTGCCGCTGTATCCGTGAGCGAGCGCGAGGCGACGGGTCGTGCGCCGCGGGGATGCCGAGGATCGGCCCGCCACGGCGCGCGCCGAGCTGGCAGGCGTGCCGCAGATCCGGGGCGAAGCCGAGCGGGGTCGCGCGTGGCGGGATCGCCGGAGCGGCGTGGTCGAGCCCGAATCCCGGGGTGTCGGGGTGCACGAGGGCGCGCCGAACGGGCCCGCGTGGGCCCGAGCGCGCGGTGGCCGGTCCGGTCGGGTGGAGCGCCGCGGGGTCGGGAAGCCAGGGGTGATTGCGGGCAGGGGTCCCCTGCCTTGTAACATCCGGCCCTCCCGGCGACGTCGGGGGATTCCCCGACCCATGCGCGAACGCGACCGAACGATCCTGGCGCTGGGGCTGCCGATCATCGGGGGCATGGTCTCGCAGAACGTGCTCAACCTCGTCGACCTGGCGATGGTGGGCGCGCTGGGGGATGCCGCCGTGGCGGCCGTCGGCGTGGGCAGCTTCGCGAACTTCATGGCCACGGCCTTCATTACGGGTGTCTCGCCCGGCGTGCAGGCGATGGCAGCCCGTCGCCTGGGCGAAGGACGCTTTTCGGAGATGGCGGCGGGCCTCAACGGCGCGCTGCTCTTGGTCGTGATCCTCGGGGTCGCCGCCTCGTTGGCGCTGGTGGGCCTGGTGCCGTGGGCGTTCCCGTTGCTCAATCCGGATCCGGCGGTGGTCGAGGCCGGGGTTCCGTACCTGCAGGCCAGGCTGTGGGCTCTGACCGCGGTCGGCATGAACTTTTCGTTTCGAGGCTACTGGAACGGGGTCAATCTCGCCAAGATCTACCTACGCACGCTGCTGTTCATGCACGCGTGCAACATCTTCTTCAACTGGGTGCTCATCTTCGGAAACCTGGGTGCGCCGGCCATGGGCGCGACGGGGGCGGGGGTCGCCAGCGCGATTGCGACGTATGCGGGGGCGGCCTTTTACGTGGTGCAGGGGATGGTGCACGCGCGGGACAACGGCTTTTTGCGGCAGATGCCAGGGCGAGAGACGTTCCAGACCATCGCGCGGCTGGCCGTACCGGCGGGGATCCAGCAGGTGTCGTTCGCGGCCGGGTACACCGCGCTATTTTGGATCATCGGTCACATCGAGCTCCCCGACGGGAGGCTGGCGACGGCCGAGGTCGCTGCCGCCAATGCGATCATCAACGTGATGCTGGTGGCGATGCTGCCCGGCATGGCCCTGGGCATGGTCGCGGCGTCGCTGGTGGGGCAGGCGCTCGGGCGCGGCGATGTCGAGGATGCGCGACGATGGGCGTGGGACGTGGCCCGGGTGGGGCTGGTGGTGGTGTGCTCGCTGGGCCTGCCGATGCTGCTCGCCCCGGATCTGATCTTGTCGCCGTTTCTCCGCGAGCCGGCCACGTTGGCGGTCGCTCGCGGGCCGCTTCGGCTGGTCGGGGCGACGATCGGCATCGACGCGATCACCTCCGTGTTCATGCAGGCGTTGCTGGGGGCCGGGGCCAGCCGCCTGACGATGATCGTGTCGATCGCCTTGCAGTGGGGGATCTTCTTGCCCGTGGCGTACGTGCTCGGGCCGGTGCTCGGCTACGGCTTGCTGCCGATCTGGATCGCGATGGTGAGCTACCGCGGGCTGTCGGCGGTGGCGTTCGTGTTGTTTTGGGTGCGCGGCTCGTGGTCGCGGATTCGCGTGTGACGGCGCAAGCTGGCGCAAGCGCGAGCCGTGGGGTCGCTTCGCTCGCCGGGCCTCGTTTTAGCATGCTCCCCGCGGTATGGGGGCCGGGATCGACAACGTGGACGCGTGGCGGCGGACGGCGGGGGTGAGGTGTCCCGAGCGGGGCGAAAATGGGGACTTCAAAGCCCCTCGCGGTCGTCAATGGTAGAGTGGGTGCCGTGCTCGACACCGCGAGGCTGGTGAAGCTCTCGGCCGCGCTGATCTCGTTTGCACTTGCCGTCCCGGGCGGGGGCTGCTTCGCGGACCCCAAGACCATCGTGGGGGGCGGCGAAACGTCGGGGGGGCAGTGCGCGCAGGGGAGCCTGGACTGCGCGTGCTACGGCAACGGGACGTGCGATTTCGGCCTGCGCTGCGCGGTCGAGGCGGGGGTTTGCATCCCCGACGACTGCGCGCCCGGCCATCGGGGGTGCGAGTGTGCGGACGGCGCGTGTCTGTCGCCGCTGGTGTGCGACGCGGGCATCTGCACCGATGCGAGCTCGAGCGCGGGCGAATCCAGCACGACGGACATGGTGACGAGCGGCGAGACGACCGTGTCGACGAGCAGCGACACGGCCACGGTGACGACCTCGCCCATCACGGACACCGGCACGACGTCCGAGGACAGCACCACCGCCGTCGACGACACGAGCACCTCCGACGAGAGCGACAGCGCGGGAGGATGTGCCGGGCTCCAGGACTGCGGGGCGTGTCTGGCGTGCGTCAGCCAGCCCGGCGAGGTGTGCGGGGGGGCGTACGACGAGTGCAAGGCTCTGATGGGCTGCGTGTCCGCGGCGGCGTGTCAGGCCGACTGTGCGCTCAGCGGGATCTGCCCCACGGACTGCTGCGCGGGGCTGACCCAGGGAGAAGGCGTGGCGGCCGACTCCCTCAGCGACTGCAGGGGTCTGGCCTGCAGCAGCCAGTGCGGGCGATTCGACTTCCCGCAGTGCGCATGAGGCGGGTCGGCCAAGGGTGCCGACGCACCGCTCAGCTCGCCGTGACCTGGAGGCTGTGATCGCCGAACTCGAACTCGCCCGCGGGCACGGCGATGCCCGTGGCCCCCACGAGGTCGACGTTGATCTGATCCTTGCCGTTGGGGATGTCGACCAAGTCGAAGTCGTTGACCGCGTCGATGCGCTGGACCTTTCCCGAGGTCGACAAAAGGACGCACTCGCCCTTGCCCCGGAAGTGGAGCTTGTTGCCCTCGAGGACCGCGTTCTCGAACTTCGTGTAGCGGCAGGCGGCGCTGAGACTGGTGCCGTTGGGAGCCTTGGGGTTGATGACGACGACGTACTCGCCTTGCAGGTTGCCGTTCTTGCGCAGCGTGAGCTCGCCGCCGAACGAGAAGTGTAGACGCTGTCCAGCGCCTACCAGGGTCGCGACCACGCTCTTGTCGTGCCCCTTGCCGCCGCCCTTGTCGTTGCCCTTGTTGCCGCCCTTGTTGCCGCCCTTGTTGCCCTTGTCGCCGCCCTTGTTGCCCTTGCCGCCCTTGTCGCCCTTGCTGCCACCTTTGTCGC